>JACMQP010000461.1 GCA_014376915.1 Ramlibacter sp. | reverse complement strand
TCCACCTCGCGGGTCCAGCGTTCGATCAGGCGCTTGCGCTCGGCCGCCTTGCCGTACTTCTCGAAGTCGTACCTGATCAGCTTCACATCGGCCATCGAGGGAATGCGCGGATCCGGTTTGAACGTTTTGTTGGCGGGCGACTGCAGGCTGCCGGCCTTGCCGCCGATGGCCTGGCCGGCCGGACTCATCAGCCAGTCGTAATAGCGCTTCGCGTTGTCCTTGTTGCGCGCGCCCTTGACCAGCGCGATACCGCCAACCTCGTAGCCCGTGCCTTCGCACGGCGCGGCGGTCTTGACCGGAAATTTGTCGTAGCGCCACTTCTCGAAGCCGAAGATGAAGCTGACCCCGACGCCCACTTCGCCCTTGGCCACGTTGGGCGCCTGGGCCTGGCCGCTGCGCGTGTAGGTGGTGGTGTTCCCGTGCAGCTTCCTGAGGTAGTCGAACGCCGCCTCCTCCCCCATCAGTTGCACCAGGCCCGCGATGATGGTGTAGGCCGTCCCGCTGGTGGCCGGATGCGAAATCTCGATTTCGCCCTTGTAGGCGGGCTTGAGCAGATCCGCCCAGCACTTCGGCTCCGGGATGTGTTTCTTCCCGAGCACTTCGGTGTTGTAGCCGAAGCCGATTGCGCTGGTGTAGAACCCGCCGACCATGTTGCCGGACATCGCGTACTGGCGCACCGCCCATTCGTGCAGGTCGTTGATGTAGGCGGGCCGGTACGGCTCCAGCAGGCCCTGCTCCGCCGCCTGCAGAAACGGGTCGCCGGTGCCGCCCCACCAGATATCGGTCTTGGGATTGGCCGCTTCCGCGCGCAGCTGCGCTCCGATTTCGCCCGTGCCCTTGTGCGCCTGGTTCACCTTGATGCCCGTGCTGCGGGTGAACTCGGTGGCGGCCATCTCGCACCAAGATGCGTCCGTGCTGCACAGCGCGTTCACCACGCCGGTCTGGGCGCCAACGGGCGCTGCCGCAGCGAAAGCGAGCGTGCAGGCTGTCACCAGGCAAAGGGCGAATGATTTCATTGGGGTGCTTTCAAAAGCGTTCTTGCGGACCGAGGTAGCGCCATTGCCCGACCGGCAGGTTGCCCAGCACAACATGGCCGATGCGGATCCTCTTCAAGCCCACCACCTTCAAGTCGACCTGCTCGCACATGCGGCGGATCTGTCGCTTCTTGCCTTCCTTCAGGACGAAGCGCAACTGCTCGGGGTTCTGCCATTCGACCTGCGCAAGCTTGAGTGCCTGGCCGTCGAGGCTGAGGCCATGGCGCAGACGCGCAAGCGATGCGGCCGGAAACGCCTTCTGCACATCGGCGGCGATGTCGCCGTACGTCACCCGCACCAGGTATTCCTTTTCCATGCCCGAGTCTTCGCCGATCAGCTGGCGGGCGACGCGGCCGTCCTGCGTCAGCACCAGCAAGCCGATCGAATCGATGTCGAGCCGGCCCGCGGGAGCGATTCCCCGCAACTGCGACGGCGAGAAGCGGCCGCGGCTCGTATCGCCGTTCCAGTGGTTGCCGGAGTGCACCAGTGTCACCGCCGGTTGGTGGCCATCCTCGGCTTGTCCACTCACATAGCCCATCGGCTTGTTCATGATGATCGTGACCTGCTGCTCCTGCTGGCCGCGCGCTTTCGGGTCGACCTCGATGCGGGCCTCAGCGGTGACCTGCATTCCCATCGGCGCGACCTGGCCATTGACGCGGACCCAGCCCCTGCCGATCCAGTCGTCGGCCTCGCGCCGCGAGCACATGCCGAGTCCGGCCATGCGCTTGTTCAGGCGCGTGGTGTTGATGTTTTCAGTCATTGGAAAAACTTGAATTGTGGTTGTCGGCGAGCTTGCCCTCAGGGCCGGTCTTGCCTCGCGTCACGCTCGAACGCAGCGCGTCGAGATCGAGCACGCGCAGTCCTCCGTACTCCACGCGGATCGTGCCCTGTGCCTCCAGCGCCGCCAGCGATTCGTTGACCCGCTGGCGCGACAGGCCGACCAGATAGCCCAGTTCCTGTTGCGTGATGCGCAGGACCTGGCCGACGCCGGGATAGAGGATGGGATTGAACAGCGCCGCCAGACTGCGCGCGACCCGCACGTCTGGATTGCTCATGCGGTCGATCTCGCGCGCGGCGATGAACTGGCCGAGCCGCTCGTTGAGCTGGTCCATGACGAAGCGGTTGAAGCCGATCGAGTGATCCAGCAACCAGTGAAAGGTGTCGACCGGGAGGCCGGCCACCACGCTCTTGCGCAGTGCCTGGATGTTGTAGCGGTAGCTCTCGCGCTTGAGCGCCGTGCCTTCCCCAAACCAGCCGCCGGGCGGCACGCCGGTGAAGGTCATGGTCTGGCCCTGGGCGTTGTCGCTGCTCATTTTCAGCAGACCCTCGACGACGCCGAACCAGAAGGTGACGGGGCGGCCGATGCGGCAGACGTAGTCGCCCGGGAGTGCGTCGCCGACGGTCACTTCGGCGGCCGCGCGCTCGCGCTCGCGCGGCTCCAGCACGCGCATCCAGGGAATGCCGGCAAGTTCGGGTGGCGTGGGGTTGCGCCGGCGTTTGTAAAGGGCGGATTCGGTGGCCATCGGCTGGAAACCCGCGCTGCTGATGGAGTTCAACGTCCGGGCAGGTCCCATTAGGACATTCCCTAGGATTGTCGTTGCAAAGACATCGCGACGTCAAACCGGCTCCTAGCATGCAGCGCAGGTCAAGCCCCATCACTGTCTGAAATCGAGGATCGCCAATGCAGACCACGTTCCCGCGACTGCTGCTGCAGCATGCTGCGCAGCGGCCCGCGGACGCCGCGATGCGCGAGAAGGAATACGGCATCTGGCAAAGCCATAGCTGGCAGGCGCTGGCGCAGCTGGTGGAACAGCTGGCGTGCGGATTGCACATGGCAGGCCTGACTCGAGGCGAGCACATCGTGGTGATCGGCGCCAACCGGCCACGGCTTTACGCCACGATGCTGGCCGCGCAGTCGCTCGGCGCGGTGCCGATCCCGCTGTATCAGGACGCGGCTGCCGCCGAATGCGTCTTCCCGATCAACAACGCGGACGTGCGGTTCGCCTTCGCCGAGGACCAGGAGCAGGTCGACAAGCTGCTGGAAATCCGCGCCGAGTGCCCGCAACTGCTGGCGCTCTGGTACGACGATCCGCGCGGCCTGCGCAATTACAACGAGCCGGGACTGGCCTCGCTCGATGCATTGATCGAGCAGGGCCGGCGGTTCACCGCGCAGCAGCCGGGCTTTTTCCGCGCCGAAGTCGAGAAGGCGCAGCCGGACGACGTCGCCGCGATGTTCTTCACCTCGGGCACCACGGGCAGCGCCAAGGGCGTGGTCCACACCCATCGCACGTTGCTCGATCGCGCGCTGGCTGGCGCCCAGTTCGACCACCTCACGGCGAAGGAAGAAGTGCTGGCCTACCTGCCGCCGGCGTGGATCGGCCAGAACATCTTCAGCTATGCCCAGTGGCTGGCCTGCGGCTACATCGTGAACTGTCCCGAGTCGGCGGCCACGGTGATGATCGACCTGAAGGAGATCGGCCCGACCTATTACTTCGCCCCGCCGCGGATCTTCGAAGGACTCCTCACCACCGTGATGATCCGGATGGAGGATGCCAGCGCCATCAAGCGCAAGCTGTTCCAGTCGTGCATGGCTCTGGCCCGGCGGGTCGGTCCGGCGTTGATGGATCGCAGGCCGGTTCCGGCCTGGGACCGGTTCAGGTACGCGCTGGGCAACGTGCTGGTGTATGGCCCGCTTCGCAACAACCTCGGGTTCTCGCGCGTGCGGGTCGCTTACACCGCCGGTGAAGCGATCGGCCCAGACCTGTTCTCGTTTTACCGCTCGATCGGCATCAACCTCAAGCAGCTGTATGGATCCACCGAAACCGCGGTGTTCGTCTGCCTGCAACCCGATGACCAGGCCCGGGCGGACACGGTCGGTGTGCCGATCAGCGGCGTGGAGATCAAGTTCGCTGACAACGGCGAGATCCTGGTGCGTTCGCCCGGCCTGCTCAAGGAGTACTACAAGAATCCGCAGGCCACCGCCGAGGTTCTCACCGCGGACGGCTGGTACCACACCAGCGACGCCGGCTTCCTCGACGCCCACGGTCACCTTAAGATCATCGACCGCGTCAAGGACGTCGGCCGGATCGCCGGCGGCGTCAACGACGGCGCGATGTTCGCGCCCAAGTACGTCGAGAACAAGCTCAAGTTCTTCCCCTACATCAAGGAAGTGGTGGCTTACGGCGACCAGCGCGAAAAAGTCTGCGTGATGATCAACATCGACTTCGACGCCGTCGGCAACTGGGCCGAGCGGCGTAACCTGCCCTATTCCGGTTACACCGACCTGGCGCAGAAGCCCGAGGTCTACCAGCTGATCGGCGAGTGCGTGGAGAAGGTCAACGCCGATCTCGCGAGCGACACGCTGCTGACCGGCTCGCAGATCAGCCGTTTCCTGATCCTGCACAAGGAACTGGACGCCGACGACGGCGAGCTGACCCGCACCAACAAGGTCCGGCGCGGTTTCATCGCCGACAAGTACCTGCTGCTGGTGGACGCCCTGTATGGCGCCCGCGCGGAACAGTACGTTGAAACCCAGGTCCGTTTCGAGGACGGCCGCACCGGCAGCGTGAGCGCGACCCTGAAGATCGCCGACACCAGAACCTTCTCGCCCGTGAAGGCGGCAGCATGAAGATCATGAGCGAACCCGCAGGCATGGACGCGGCACCCCCCGGCGCGTCGGCTTCCGGTCGCAAGCTCGGCGAAATCATCCTCGACGTGCAGAACATTTCGCTGGCGTTCGGCGGCGTCAAGGCACTGACCGACATCTCGTTCAACGTCCGCGAACATGAGATCCGCGCCATCATCGGCCCCAACGGCGCCGGCAAGAGCTCGATGCTCAACTGCATCAACGGGGTCTACCAGCCGCAGCAAGGCAGCATCACCTTCCGCGGCCGCACCTTCCATCACATGAACAGCCGGCAGGTGGCGGAAATGGGCGTGGCCCGAACCTTCCAGAACCTCGCGCTGTTCAAAGGCATGAGCGTGCTGGACAACATCATGACCGGGCGCAACCTCAAGATCAAAAGCAACCTGCTGTTGCAGGCGCTGCGGATCGGCCCGGCCGAGCGCGAGGAGATGCGGCACCGCGAGTTCGTGGAACACATCATCGACTTCCTTGAGATCCAGGCGTTTCGCAAGACGCCGGTCGGCCAGCTGCCCTACGGCCTGCAAAAGCGCGTCGACCTCGGCCGCGCGCTGGCGATGGAGCCGCAGGTGCTGCTGCTCGACGAGCCGATGGCCGGCATGAACGTGGAGGAGAAGCAGGACATGTGCCGCTTCATCCTCGACGTCAACGACGCATTCGGCACCACGGTGGTCCTGATCGAGCACGACATGGGCGTGGTGATGGACATCAGCGACCGGGTCGTGGTGCTGGACTACGGCAAGAAGATCGGCGACGGCTCGCCCGGCGAGGTGCGCAACAACGAAGACGTGATCCGCGCCTACCTCGGCACAACGCATTAGGAACAGTCGATGGCATTCTTCCTCGAAACCCTGCTCGGCGGCCTGATGGCCGGCATGCTGTATTCGCTGGTCGCGCTCGGCTTCGTGCTGATCTTCAAGGCCTCCGGCGTCTTCAACTTCGCCCAGGGCGCGATGGTGCTGTTCGCCGCGCTGGCCATGGCGCGCCTGTCTGAATGGATCCCGCAAATCACCGGTCTGCAGAGCAAGGTCGCCGCGGTGCTGCTCGCGTTCGCCCTGGCCGGCGCGCTGATGTTCGTGGTCGCCTGGCTGGTCGAAAAGCTGGTCCTGCGGCACCTGGTGAACCAGGAAGGCGCAACGCTGTTGCTGGCAACACTGGGTATCGCCTACTTCCTCGAAGGGTTGGGCCAGGCGATGTTCGGCAGCAGCGTCTACAAGATCGACATTGGCATGCCCAAGGACCCGATCTTCGTGCTGGACCAGGTGTTCCCGGGCGGCATCCTGATCAACAAGGAGGATCTGTACGCAGCCATGATCGCCGCCGTGCTGGTGGTGGTGCTCAGCCTCTTCTTCCAGAAGACGGCCACCGGGCGGGCGCTGCGCGCAGTTGCCGACGATCACCAGGCGGCGCAATCGATCGGCATCCCGCTGGGCCGGATCTGGGTCATCGTCTGGTGCGTGGCCGGCATCGTCGCGCTCGTCGCAGGAATGATCTGGGGCAGCAAGCTCGGCGTGCAGTTCTCGCTGGCGACGGTGGCGCTGCGCGCCTTGCCGGTCGTCATCCTCGGCGGTCTCACGTCGGTGCCCGGCGCGATCCTCGGCGGACTGATCATCGGCGTGGGCGAGAAGCTCTCCGAGGTCTACATCGGACCGATGGTCGGCGGCGGCATCGAGATCTGGTTTGCCTATGTGCTCGCCCTGGGCGTCCTGCTGGTCCGGCCGCAGGGGCTGTTCGGCGAAAAAATTATTGACCGTGTGTAACTTGCGAGGCACATCACGATTTGCGCAGCAAATGTGTTTTGACCCCAACTGAATAGACAAGATGCTTTACCGCGAAAACGGCCAGTTCAAGACCAGCTACCGGTCGGACCAGCAGATCTTCCCGATCGCGCAGGACCGGGTGTTCATCGCACTGCTGCTGCTGGTGGCCTTTGTCGTCGTGCCCGGCATCGCCAGCGATTACATGTTCCGGGCCATCCTGATTCCGTTCCTGATCATGGCACTGGCGGCGCTGGGCGTGAACATCCTGGTCGGCTACTGCGGCCAGATCTCGCTGGGCTCGGGCGCCTTCATGGCGGTAGGCGCGTACGGCGCCTTCAACTTCTTCGTCCGCGTGCCCGGCATGCCGCTGGTGGTTGCGCTGATCCTTGGCGGCCTGTGCGCCACCGCGTTCGGCATCCTGTTCGGATTGCCAAGCCTGCGGGTCAAGGGCCTGTACCTGGCAGTGGCAACACTGGCGGCACAGTTCTTCAGCGACTGGATGTTCCTGCGGATCAAGTGGCTGACCAACGACTCGCCTTCCGGCTCGGTATCGGTGAACGCGTTGCAGGTGTTCGGCCTCTCGATCGACAGCGCGATCGGCAAGTACTGGTTCTGCCTGGTCGTGCTGGCGGTGATCGCCCTGCTCGCCAAGAATATGGTGCGCAGTGCGATCGGCCGCGAATGGATGGCGATCCGCGACATGGACGTGGCCGCCGCGGTCATCGGCATCCGCCCGATGTACGCCAAGCTCAGCGCCTTCGCCGTCAGCTCGTTCATCATCGGCGTCGCCGGCGCGCTCTGGGCCTTCGTCTATCTGGGCTCATGGGAGCCGGCAGCCTTCTCGGTCGAACTGTCATTCCGCCTGCTGTTCATGGTGATCATCGGCGGACTGGGCTCGATCATGGGCGCGTTTTTCGGCGCCGCTTTCATCGTGGTGCTGCCAATCGCGCTGAACCAGTTCCTGCCGCAGCTGGCGCGCCTGGTGAACGCCAACATCGGCACCGCCGGCATCGCCCACGCCGAACTGATGATTTTCGGCGGCCTGATCGTGTGGTTCCTGATCGTCGAACCCCACGGCCTGGCCAAGCTCTGGTCCACCGGCAAGCAGAAGCTGCGCCTGTGGCCGTTCCCGCACTGAGTTACCGTCCCGCTTCACCTTATTCACAGGAGACACCAATGAAGCTTTCGAAGTACGTCCTGGCCACCTTGCTGGCCGCCGCGATCGTGCCCAGCGCTTTCGCCCAAGCGAAGGAGCAGTTCTTCCCGCTGCTGTCCTACCGCACCGGGCCTTACGCGCCCAACGGCACGCCCTGGGCCAACGGCAAGCAGGACTACCTGAAGATGATCAACGCCCGCGACGGCGGCATCAACGGCGTCAAGCTGACGTGGGAAGAGTGCGAGACCGGCTACGCCACCGATCGCGGAGTCGAGTGCTATGAGCGCCTCAAGAGCAGGCCGGGCGTCGCGCTGTTTGACCCGCAGGCCACCGGCATCACCTTCGCGTTGACCGAGAAGGTACCGACCGACAAGATTCCGCTGATCACGCTGGGCTACGGCCTGTCGGTGTCGCAGGACGGCCAGGCCTTCAAGTGGAACTTCCCGCTGATGGGAAGCTACTGGACCGGCGCCGACATCCTGGTGCAGCACCTCGCCAAGAAGGAAGGCGGCTTCGACAAGCTCAAGGGCAAGAAGATCGCGCTGGTCTACCACGACTCGCCGTTCGGCAAGGAACCGATCCCGCTGTTGCAAGAGCGCGCCAGAATGCACGGCTTCAACCTGGAGCTGATTCCAGTCACCGCGCCCGGCGTCGAGCAGAAGGCCGCCTGGCTTCAGGTGCGCCAGATGCGGCCCGACTACGTGATGCTCTGGGGCTGGGGCGTGATGAACTCCACCGCCCTGAAGGAGGCGCAAGCCACTGGCTACCCGCGCGACAAGATGTACGGCGTTTGGTGGGCCGGCGCCGAGCCGGACGTGAAGGACGTGGGTGAAGGCGCCAAGGGCTACAACGCCCTGGCACTCAATACCTCCGGCCAGCAGCCCAAGGTGATTCAGGACATCCTGAAGTACGTGCACGACAAGGGCCAGGGCACGGGGCCCAAGGATGAAGTCGGCCAGGTGCTGTACACCCGCGGGCTGATCATCCAGATGCTGAGCATCGAAGCCGTGCGCCGCGCGCAGGAGCGTTACGGCAAGGGCAAGGTCATGACCAGCGAGCAGGTGCGCTGGGGCCTGGAGAACCTGGCGCTGGACCAGAAGCGGCTCGACGCGCTGGGTTTTGCGGGGGTGATGCGTCCGCTGGCCACCAGCTGCGCCGACCACATGGGCTCCAGCTGGGCCCGCGTGCAGACCTGGGACGGCAGCAAGTGGAACTTCAGCTCCGACTTCATGCAGGCCGACGAGCAGATCATCAAGCCGATGGTCAAGTCGGGTGCCGAGAAATACCTGGCCGACAAGAAGATGACGAGGCGCACGGCCGCCGATTGTCAGTCGTGATCGGCTGCGCCAATCCGCTGGCAATTGCCAGGTATTGACGGCACCCGCCCCCATCCCCTCTTGCCAGCCAGGAGGGGCAGCGGCTCCACCGAGCCGCCAATCGACAGGGCTGCAAGCAGCTCTGCCGACTGGTGAAAAAAATATGAGCACACCCAACATCGTCCTGAACGTCAACGGCATCGAGGTCATCTACAACCACGTCATCCTGGTGCTCAAGGGCGTCTCGCTGCAGGTGCCCGAGGGCAGCATCGTGGCCCTTCTGGGCGGCAACGGCGCCGGCAAGACCACCACGCTGCGCGCCGTGTCGAACCTGCTCAAGGGTGAGCGCGGCGCGGTGACCAAGGGCTCGATCGAGCTGCGCGGCGAGCGCATCGAAAACCTGTCGCCGGCCGACCTGGTGCAGCGCGGCGTGGTGCAGGTGATGGAGGGCCGGCACTGCTTCGCCCACCTCACCATCGATGAGAACCTGCTCACGGGCGCCTACACCCGGCGCAACAAGGCCGAGGTTGCGGCCAGCCTGGAGAAGGTCTACACCTACTTCCCGCGGCTCAAGCAGCGGCGGACGTCGCAGGCCGCCTACACCTCGGGCGGCGAGCAGCAGATGTGCGCCATCGGCCGGGCGCTGATGGCCAACCCCAGCATGGTGCTGCTGGACGAGCCGTCGATGGGCCTGGCGCCGCAGATCGTCGAAGAGGTGTTCGAGATCGTCAAGGACCTCAACGCCAAAGAGCGGGTCACGTTCCTGCTGGCCGAGCAGAACACCAGCATGGCCCTGCGCTATTCCACCTATGGCTACATCATGGAAGGCGGCCGCGTGGTGATGGACGGCCCGGCCGTCGACTTGGCGACCAACGAGGACGTCAAGGAGTTCTACCTGGGCGTCGGCGGCGGGGAGCGCAAGAGCTTTCGCGACGTCAAGAGCTACAAGCGGCGCAAGCGCTGGCTGGCCTGAAGGCGTGGACATGAACAGCTTTTACGATCTGCTCGAAAGCAGGAACCCAGCCCAGCGCGAGTCTGAACTGCTGGCCGCACTGCCGCTGCAGATTGCGCACGCGCAGCGCTCAAGCGCCGCCTTCGGGAAACTGCTGGCGGGCGTCGACGCAGCTTCCATCAACTCACGCGAGGCGCTGGAGCGGCTGCCCGTCATTCGCAAGCACGAACTGCTCGAGCTGCAGCTGCAGGGCCGGCCATCCGACCCGTTCGGCGGCTTCAGCGCCGTCGGTTACGGCGCCCGGATGCCGCGCGTGTTCGCCAGCCCCGGCACCATCTACGAGCCGCAAGGCGCGCGGCCGGACTACTGGCGGCTGGCGCGAGCGCTGTTCGCGGCAGGCTTTCGCAGCGGCGAACTGATCCACAACTGCTTCAGCTACCACTTCGTGCCCGCCGGCTCGATGATGGAAACCGGTGCCCACGCGCTCGGTTGCACCGTCTTTGCCGGCGGCACTGGCCAGACCGAGCAGCAGGTCAACGCCATCGCCGAACTGCGGCCGGCCGGCTATGTCGGCACGCCCAGCTTCCTGAAGATCATCGTGGAGAAAGCCGCCGAGATGGGCGTGCCGCTGGCCGGCATGCGCAAGGCCATGGTCGGCGGCGAAGCGTTCCCGCCCAGCCTGCGCGACTGGCTGGCCGAGCGCGGCGTCGCCGGCTACCAGTGCTATGCGACGGCGGATCTGGGTTCGATCGCGTACGAGACCGAGGCTCGCTCCGGCCTGGTGATCGACGAAGGCGTGGTCGTCGAGATCGTGCGTCCGGGCACCGGCGACCCGGTGCCGGAAGGCGAGGTCGGCGAGCTGGTCGTCACGACCCTCAACCCCGACTACCCGCTGGTGCGCTTCGGCACCGGCGACCTGTCGGCGATCCTGCCCGGCCACTGTCCCACTGGCCGGACCAACCAGCGCATCAAGGGCTGGCTGGGGCGGGCCGACCAGACCACCAAGATCCGGGGCATGTTCGTTCATCCCGGCCAGGTGGCGGAGGTGCTGCGCCGCTTCCCAGAACTGCTACGGGGGCGGCTCGTGGTCAGCGGCGAGATGGCCAACGACGTGATGACGCTGCAGGTGGAAGCGGCTGCCCCGCTCCAGGGGCTGGACCAGCGCGTCGGCCAGGCCATCCGCGACGTGACAAAGTTGCGGGCCGAGGTGCAGGTGGTGGCACCGGGCAGCCTGCCCAACGACGGCAAGGTGATCGAGGATGCACGTAGCTACAAATGAGTCGCTCCGGTACGTAATTCCCTCGCTTCCGGGCCCTCGTGCCACGCTTACCATCTGGGTGTCTTCCAAGGAATGATCTCAATGAACAGAATCGCCACAACCCTCATGCCCGTCGCCATGCTCGCCGGCCTTGCTTTCGGTGCCCACGCCGCGGACTACCCGCTCAAGGACAAGGTCATCACCATCGTCGTTCCGTTCGCGGCCGGCGGCCCGACCGACCGTGTTGCGCGCGACCTGGCCGAAGCGATTCGCAAGCCCCTTGGCGGCGGCACGGTCGTGGTCGACAACGCCGCCGGCGCCGGCGGATCGATCGGCGCCAACAAGGTCGCCAAGGCCGCGCCGGACGGCTACACGCTGCTGCTGCACCACGTCGGAATGGCCACCATGCCCACGCTGGTGCGCAACATCCCATTCAAGGTCGAGAGCGATTTCGAGTACCTCGGCATGATCAACGACGTGCCCATGACGCTGATCGGCAAACCAGCCCTGCCGGTCAACAATTACCGTGAGCTGGCCAGCTGGATCCACCAGAACAAGGGCAAGATCAACCTCGGCAACGCCGGCGTCGGTTCGGCATCGCACCTGTGCGGCTTGTTGTTCCAGACGGCACTGAAGACCGACATGACGCCGGTCCCGTACAAGGGCACTGGCCCGGCCATGACCGACCTGATCGGCGGCCAGATCGACCTGATGTGCGACCAGACCACCAACACCACCAGCCAGATCGAGGCGAAGAAGGTCAAGGCCTTTGCCGTGACCACGCCCCGGCGCCTGACCACCGCGGCGCTGAAGGACTTGCCGACGCTGCAGGAAGTGGGGCTGAGCGACTTCCAGGTCACGATCTGGCACGGCCTGTACGCACCCAGGGGCACTCCAGCCGACGTGCAGAAAAAAATCAACGACGCCCTGAAGGTCGCCCTGAAGGACCCCGAGTTCATCAAGAAGCAGGAAGGCCTGGGCGCCGTCGTGGTGACCGACAAGCGCATGGAACCCGCCGAGCACAAGAAGTTCGTGCAGGCCGAGATCGCCAAGTGGAGCCCGATCATCAAGGCCGCCGGCGTCTACGCCGACTGATCCCCGGGAGACTGCATTGAACCGATTTGCCCGCCCCACCCGGCGCGCAGCCTTTGCGCTCGCCACCAGCATCCTCGGCCTGGCCGCCCTTCCCGCCGCGGCGCAGGGCAGCTGGCCGACCAAGCCGGTGCGGATCGTCGTGCCGTTCGCGGCCGGCGGCACCACCGACATCCTGGCGCGTGCGATCGCCCCGGAACTGTCGAGGGCCTTCGGCCAGCAGTTCATCGTCGACAACCGCGCGGGTGCCGGCGGCAACGTGGGCGCCGAGATCGTGGCGCATTCGCAGCCCGACGGCTACACGCTGCTGATGGGAACCGTCGGTACGCACGGCATCAACCGCGCGCTGTACAGCAAGCTGCCCTACGACCCGATCAGGGATTTCGTGCCAATCACCCTGGTGGCCGGCGTGCCCAACGTGATGGTGATGCAGACCGAGAAGGCCCGCACCATGGGCATCAACAACGTCGCCGACTTCATCCGGTACGCCAAGGCCCATCCCGGCAAGCTGAACATGGCATCGAGCGGCAACGGCACCTCGATCCACCTGGCCGGCGAGCTGTTCAAAAGCATGAGCGGCACCTACATGGTCCACTTCCCCTACCGCGGTTCCGGCCCGGCGCTGCTGGACATGGTGGGCGGAACGATGGACGTGATGTTCGACAACCTGCCGTCGTCGATGCCGCAGATCAAGGCCGGCAAGCTCAAGGCGCTGGCCGTGACCAGCGCCCAGCGCTCCGCGGCGCTGCCCGACGTTCCGACGATCGAGCAGGCCGCCGGCCTGAAGGGCTTCGACGCCAGTTCCTGGTTCGGGCTGCTGGCTCCGGCTGGCACGCCGCCCGACATCGTCAACCGGATCCAGCACGAGGTCGCCAGGTCGCTGGGCACGGCGGCCATCAACGAGAAGATGCTGGCACAGGGCGCGATTCCCAGCGGCAACACGCCGGCCGAGTTCGCCCGCCTGATCGACAGCGAGCACAAGAAGTGGGCCCGCGTCGTGAAGGAATCAGGCGCGAAGGTCGACTGACGCCGACCGGCGCGAACCGTCAGGCTAGACGCCCCAGACGATGGCCTCGCCGGCTTTTTCGGCGCGGCGCAGCATGTCCACCAACGGCACCGCGCGCTGGCGCAGCGAGATGCCTTCGGCGCGCGGCGCCTTGTCGCCCTTGGCCTGGATGACGTCGTCGGCCTGCTTCTGCTCGGCTTCCTCGCGGGCAATAGCCGACTCCAGCGCCTGGATCGCCGAGCCCATCTGGGACGGCTCGATGATGCCCTTGGAGGCCGGGTCCTTGCCAATGATCTGCAGAATTTGCCGGC
The DNA here is from genome assembly GCA_014376915.1 of Ramlibacter sp. The sequence continues at coordinate 5,625 of JACMQP010000461.1, read as the reverse complement.
CGTTGGGCTCGAGCATGATCAGGTCGCCGGCGGCCTTGGATTTAAACTTGTACAGCATCAGCGGTAGAGGTAGTTTCGGTTGAACGGATAAACCGATTGTGCTCCCTTGAGCGGGCCGGTTTGCATGTCGCCGTCCGGCCGCGTGGCCAGGATCTGATGCAGCGAGGTCCAGCCCTGCTCGAAGGCCATCGCACAGCCGGCCAGGTAGAGCCGGTAGGCGCGCAGCACCCGATCGGCCCCCTGCGCATCCAGCGTCGACCCCAGCACGGCGCGTGCCTCGTCGAGCCGCTCTTCAAGGCCGTCCGACCAGGCCCACAGCGTGCGCGCGTAATGCGGGCGCAGGTTTTCCGTGTCGACCATCTCCAGCCCCACTTCGGCCATGTCCCTGAGCACCTGGCTGATGTGCAGGAGCTCGCCGCCGGGAAAGATGTACTTGCCGATGAAGTCGCCCATGCCGGCGCCGACCTGGCTATTGTCGACGCCGCCAGCCGTGATGCCGTGGTTCATGACCAGCCCGCCGGGCTTGAGCAGCCGCCACACCTTGCCGAAGTAAGCCGCCATGTTGCCCTCGCCGACGTGCTCGAACATGCCGACCGACGCGATCTTGTCGAAGCCGTGCTCCTCGGCCAGTTCGCGGTAGTCGCGCAGTTCTATCCGCACCCGGCCCTGCAGGCCCTTGTCATCGATCAGGCGGTTCACATAAGCGTGCTGGTTTTTCGACAACGTGATGCCCGTGGCATTCACGCCGTAGTGCTCGGCCGCCCACATCAGCAGGCCGCCCCAGCCGGCGCCGATGTCCAGGAAGCTCTCGCCGGGCTTGAGCATCAGCTTGCGGCAGGTGTGATCCAGCTTGGCTTCCTGCGCCTGCGCCAGCGACAGGTCGGCGCTGGCGTAGTACGCGCAGGAATAGACCCGGCGAGGGTCCAGCCACAACGCGTAGAAATCGTCGGAAACGTCGTAATGGAACTGGATCTGTTCGGCGTCCTTCTGCGGCGAATGGTGGGCCAGCGAGCGCGCCCGCCGGATCAGGTGCGTGAACCAGCTGGAGTTGCTCTCCACGGGGCTGCCCGGGACGAGGCGCGCCGCAACCGCCATCAGGTCGCGCATCCGGCCCTCGAGCTGGACCCGGCTTTCGACGAAGTCTTCCGCGATACGGCCGATCTGGCCGGCGGCCATGGTGGCCAGGCCCGACCAGTCCTTGAACGACAGCGTCACAGCCGCGCAGGGGGGGCCGACCCGCTGTCCGGCCGGCAGCCGGATCGCCACCGGGACTGGCAGCCCCGCCAGGCGGGATTCGATCTTTCGCACAAGAGCGTCCATCCGTAAATTCTTGCGAATATTTTCCCCTGCCGTCAACAGGTTCCTTGCAGGGCCCTTGCGCAAACGCAAGGGCGGGCCCGGGGCGCGCCCGGTTGACAGACTTTCCTTGAGGCTTAAACTATTTAGATGACAAGTGGACCCGTTGTGATGGACCTGGAAGCGCGCGCCCACAGCGAGCATCCCGAGGCGCTGCGCCTGTGGCTGCGGCTGTTGACCTGCACCCAGCTGATCGAGAAACAGGTGCGCAGCGAGCTGCGCACGCAGTTCGGCACCACGCTGCCGCGATTCGACCTCATGGCCCAGCTCGAACGTTCGCCCGATGGGCTGAAGATGAACGAGCTGTCGCGGCGGATGATGGTCACCGGCGGCAACATCACCGGCATCACCGACCAGCTCGCGGCTGAAGGCCTGGTCGACCGGGTCGACGTCGAAGGCGACCGGCGGGCCTACCGCGTGCTCCTCACTGCGAAAGGGCGCGAGCTGTTCCAGGAGATGGCGGCCAGGCACGCGGACTGGGTGGTGGAAGCCTTCTGTGGCCTCAACGACAAGGAGATCGGCACGCTCCACAAGCTGCTCGGCAAGGTCAAGGAGCACGCCAAGCTGCGCCCGGAGGCCACGTTGTGAGCGCCCAGATCGACCGTTTCGTCCATGACCGCCTGCCCCCGGCCGGACAACTGCCACGCATGCTGTACGAGCGGCCCGAACTGCAGTTTCCACGGCAGCTCAATCTGGTCGAGGAACTGCTCGACCAGGCGCCGGCAAAAGGCTTCGGCAACCGGCCGATGCTGCGCTCCAACCGACTGACGCTGACCTACCGCGAGGCGCGCGAACGGGTCGACGCCATCGTGCGCACGCTGACGCAGGACCTGGGCCTGGCGCCCGGCAACCGCGTGCTGCTGCGCGGCGGCAATTCGATCGGCCTCGCGCTGGCCTGGCTGTCGGTCGTCAAGGCCGGCCTGGTCGCCGTGCCGACGATGCCGCTGCTGCGCGCCCGCGAGCTGGGCGACATCATCGACAAGGCGCAACCGGTGGCGGCGTTGTGCGAGCTGAAACTGCTGGAAGAACTCGACCTGGCCAAGCTGGAGCGGCCGGTGTTGCGCACGGTCGTCATCTTCAACGCAGCCGGAGACCCGGCGGTGCAAGCCGGGCCTGGGGCAGCCGGTGCAAGTCCCCTCCCCGCCTGGCCGACGGCGGCCGACGACATCGCCCTTCTCGCATTCACTTCGGGCACCACGGGCAAGCCCAAGGCGGCCGTGCACACGCACCGTGACGTGCTTGCGGCTTGCGAAACCTGGCCGCGGCACGTGCTGCGGCCGACGCCGGACGACATCGTCGTCGGATCGCCGCCGCTGGCGTTCACTTTCGGGCTGGGCGGCTTGCTGATCTTCCCGCTGTGGGCCGGCGCCAGCGTCTACTTTCCCGACGCGCCGTACACGCCCGAAACGATGGTGCGCACCATCAACGACATCGGTGCCACCATCTGCTACACCGCGCCGACCTTCTACCGCCAGATGGCGCCGTTCGCGCGCCAGCACGGCGTCGGCGCACTGCGCACCTGCGTCAGCGCCGGCGAAGGGCTGCCCGACGCCACCCGCCAGCTGTGGAAAGATGCGAGCGGCATCGAAATGACCGACGGCATCGGCGCCACCGAGATGTTCCACATCTTCATCTCGTCGCCGGCGGGTGAAGTGCGGCGCGGCGCCATCGGCAAGGTCGTGCCCGGCTATCAGGCCAGAGTGGTGGACGAGGACGGCAACGAAGTGCCGCGCGGCACCGTCGGCAGGCTGACGGTGGTCGGCGCGACCGGCTGCAAGTACCTGGACGATGCGCGCCAGGCCAACTACGTGCGCAACGGCTGGAACTACCCCGGAGATGCCTTCAGCCAGGACGAGGACGGCTACTTCTTCTTCAGTGCCCGGGCCGACGACATGATCATCACCTCCGGCTACAACGTCGGCGCCCCGGAGGTCGAAGATGCGCTGCTACGGCACCCGGCCGTGGCCGAGTGCGGCGTTATCGGCAAGCCCGACGAAACACGCGGGATGATCGTCAAGGCGTTCTGCGTGCTCAAACCCGGCCACCACGGCAACGAGGCGATGGTGAAGGCGCTGCAGGACCACGTAAAGGCCAGCATCGCGCCCTTCAAGTACCCGCGCGAGGTCGAGTTCGTGACCAGCCTGCCGCGCACCGAAACCGGCAAGCTGCAGCGCTTCCGCCTGCGTCAGTCCTGATCCGCCGCGGCCGGTCGCAGCGGCGCCCGCGCGAATCCGGATAATGACTTCATGCCCGCGTATTCCTTCGAAGCCCTCGACGCCCAAGGCGAAACCCGGCGCGGCGTGCTGGAAGCCGACACCGCCAGGGCGGCGCGCAGCCAGTTGCGGGCCCAGGCGCTGGTGCCGCTGCAGGTGTCGCCGGTCGGCGCCGGCGGCGACAGTGCGAGCGAGCGCAGCTTCGGCTTGCGCACCCGGCTGTTCTCGCGCCCGGTCTTCAATGCCACCGGCCTGGCGATCTGGACCCGCCAGATCGCGGGCCTGGTCACGGCGGGCCTGCCGCTGGAACGCGCCCTCACTGCGTTGACCGACGAAGCCGAAAAGGAAGAAGAGCGCAACCTGGTGGCGGCGCTGCGCGCCGAGGTGAACGCCGGTTCCTCGTTCGCCAAGGCGCTGTCGCAGCATCCGCGGGAATTTTCCGACATCTACGTCGCGGTGGTCAACGCCGGCGAGCAGAGCGGCCATCTCGGCCTGGTGCTGGAGCGGCTGGCCGACGACCTGGAAGAGCGCCAGACCCTGAAGGCGCGGCTGGTCGGCGCTGCGCTCTACCCGGCCATCGTGACGGTGGTCGCGATCGCGATCGTGCTGTTCCTGGTGGCCTATGTCGTACCGCAGGTGGCCAACGTGTTCGCGGGCAGCAAGCGCGCCCTGCCCTTCCTCACCGTCGCCATGCTGGCCGTGAGCGCGATGGTGCGCGAGTACGGCTGGCTGGCGCTGATAGCGATCGCGCTGGGCGCATTCGGCCTGCGCACGGCGCTGCGCAACGAAGGCTTTCGCGAACGCTTCGACGCGGGCTGGCTGCGGCTACCGGTGTTGGGGCGGCTCTCGCGCGGCTACAACGCCTCGCGCTTCGCCAACACGCTGGCGATGCTGGCCGGCGCCGGCGTGCCGATCCTCAAGGCGCTGCAGGCCGCATCGGAAACGCTCAGCAATCGCGCCATGCGCGCCGACGCGCTCGACGCCACGGTGCTGGTGCGAGAAGGCGCGCCGCTGGCCTCGGCCATCGCGCAGAAGAAGCGCTTTCCGGGGCTGCTCAGCATGTTCGCGCGGCTGGGCGAGCAAACCGGCCAGTTGCCGGTCATGTTACAGCGGGCCGCAACCCAGCTCAGCACCGAGGTGCAGCGCCGCGCAATGCAGCTGGCCACCATCCTGGAGCCGCTGCTGATCGTGACCATGGGTCTGGTGGTCATGCTGATCGTGCTGGCCGTGCTGCTGCCGATCATCCAGTTGAACCAGTGGGTGAAATGACCACCCCCACGCTCTTTTCAGTCGCTGCCCCCCGAGGGGGCTTCAGTCTCCTTGAGGCGGCTCGCCGGAGACTGAGATGAAACGACCCGCACGCTCTTTTCAATCGCTGGCACCCGAGGGAGCTTCAGTCTCCTTAAGACGGGTCGGCGGAGACTGACATGGCCGCATCCCTGGACAACAAGCTGGTGGTCGCGATCTCGTCGCGCGCGCTGTTCAACTTCGAGGAAGAGAACCGCATCTTCGAGAGCGGCGACCCGCAGGCGTACATGAAGCTGCAGCTGGAGCGGCTGGACCTGCCCGCCCGTCCCGGCATCGCCTTCTCACTGATCAAGAAACTGCTGGCTTTCAATGACACTGCGGCGCAGCGCGTCGAAGTGGTGATCCTGTCGCGCAACGACCCGGTCTCGGGCATGCGCATCTTCCGCTCGGGCCACGCCAATCAGATCAAGCTGGAGCGCGGCGTCTTCACCCAGGGCCGCTCGCCCTTCCGCTACTTGCGGCCACTGCGTGCGCACCTGTTCCTTTCGGCCAATGCAGACGACGTGCGCGAGGCGCTGGCCGCGGGCTTTCCCGCGGCCCGTGTGCTGACCGAATCGGTCCTTGCCGGCAGCAACTATCCGGACGAAGTGCGGATTGCGTTTGACGGTGACGCAGTGCTGTTCTCGGACGAGGCCGAGCGGGTGTTCCAGACGCAGGGTCTGGATGCTTTTCAGCAGCATGAGTCGAGCAAGGCCGCCCAGCCGCTGCCGGAGGGGCCGTTCAAGCCGCTGCTGTCGGCGCTGCACCG
>JACMQP010000070.1 GCA_014376915.1 Ramlibacter sp. | reverse complement strand
GCCGACGCCCCGCGCGTGTTCCAGGAAATCGAACAGACCAAGAAATGCTTCCGCACGCTCGAAACGCTGGGCCAGCCGGTGGTCTCCTGCCTGAACGGAACGGCGCTGGGCGGCGGCTGGGAGGTGGCCCTGATCGGCCACTACCGCGTCGCTCTCGACAACCCGAAGATCCAGTTCGGCCTGCCGGAGATCACGCTCGGCCTGATTCCCGGGGCCTCCGGCATCACCAAGATGACACGCCTGCTGGGACTGATGGGCGCCCAGCCGTACATTCTGGAAAGCAAGCTGTTCAGCCCGCGCGAGGCGCTGGAACTGGGCCTGGTGAATGAACTGGTGCCCGATGTGGCGGCGCTGCGTCCGGCCGCGCTGGCCTTCATCGCCACCCATCCCGAGGCTCGCCAGCCGTGGGACGACAAGAACTACAAGATGCCGGGCGGCACGCCGGCCAATCCGAAGGTCGCCGCCATGCTGTCGGTGGCGCCGGCCGTGCTCAAACAAAAGACGCGTGGGCTGTACCCGGCGCCCGAAGCGGCGCTCGCCGCGATGGTTGAAGGGGCGCAGGTCGATTTCGACACGGCCTTGCGCATCGAAAGCCGCTACCTCGCGAGGCTGATCGTCAGTCCGGTGGCGAAGAACATGATCAACACGTTCTTCTTCAACATGAACGCGATCAAGTCCGGCCAATCCCGTCCCGTGCTGGCGCAGAAATACAAACCGCAGAAAGTCGGCATTCTGGGCGCCGGGATGATGGGCGCGGGCATCGCCTACGTGCAGGCCGGCCGCGGCGTCGCCACCGTGCTCAAGGACGTGTCGATCGACAAGGCCGAAGCCGGCAAGGCCTACAGCCTGAAGCTCACGCAGTCGCGGGTCGAGAAGGGCCGGATGAGTCTGCACGACCAGGCCGCCCTGCTCGCCCGCATCACACCGACCGCGCAAGCGGACGACCTCAAAGGCTGCGACCTGATCATCGAAGCCGTGTTCGAGAACCGCGAGCTCAAGGCCAGGGTGACGCATGAGGCTGAGCCGCTGCTGGCCGCCGGCGGATTCTTCGCCAGCAACACCTCGACGCTGCCCATCACCGGCCTGGCCAAGGCCAGTGCCAACCCGCAGAAATACGTCGGCATCCATTTCTTCAGCCCGGTCGACAAGATGAGGCTGGTGGAGATCATCCGCGGCAAGGAAACCGACGACGAGACGGTGGCCCGTGCCTTCGACTACGTGCAGGCCATCGGCAAGATCCCGATCGTGGTCAACGACGCGCGCGGGTTCTTCACCTCGCGGGTGTTCGGCACCTTCGTGATGGAAGGAGCGGCCATGGTCGGCGAAGGCATTCCGGCCACCGTGGTCGAACAGGCAGGCCTGCAGGCCGGCATGCCGGTCGGTCCGCTCGCCGTGCTGGATGAAACTGCGCTGTCGCTGTCGGTCCACGTGCTGGACCAGACCCGCACCGACCTGCGGGCCGAGGGCGGCACCTACATCGCGACGCCGGGCGAACTGCTGGTCGAGCGCATGGTCAAGGAATTCGACCGCAACGGGCGCGCAGCGGGCGCCGGTTTCTACGCCTACCCGGAGGAAAAAGGCGCAAAGAAATTCCTTTGGCCGGAGTTGAAGAACCTGTTCGAGAAGCCGGGCGTCGCGTGGGACCTGCAGGACCTGAAAGACCGGCTGCTCTACCGCCAGGCGGTGGAAACGGCACGCTGCCTGTCCGAGAACGTGTTGACCACGGTGCACGATGCCAACATCGGCTCGATCTTCGGCATCGGCTTTCCGGCTTGGACCGGCGGCGCAATGCAGTTCATCTACGGCACCGGCATCGATGCGTTCTTCGCCCGGGCCGAAAGCCTCGCTTCGAAGTACGGCTCCGGCTTCGCCCTGGCCTCCAGGGTCAAGGACGCGGTCCGCAAGCACCAGCCCGCCTGGTAGCCGCCATGGATACCTCCACGACCCCGGGCCTGCACGCCCTGTTCGAAGCGCAGCGGCTGGCGTTCGCCAGGGACAGCTTCCCCGGCCGCGCCATACGGCTCGACCGGCTGGCGCGGCTGCGCCTTCTCGTGACCGCCAACGAAGACGCGATCGCCGAAGCGATCTCGGCCGACTTCGGCCAGCGCTCGCGGCATGAAACCGCCATCGCCGAAACCGTCATGGTGCTGGGCGCCATCTCGCATGCGCGCAAGCACCTGGGGCGCTGGATGAAGACGCG
>JACMQP010000460.1 GCA_014376915.1 Ramlibacter sp. | reverse complement strand
GGCGGGATCCGCCGCGGCGGCTCGGGCTTCGACATCTGCTTCATCCACCCCAAAGGCAGCGAGCAATCGCCGGTCGGCGGCGAGGGCGTGCTGATCGAGCTGGTGCAGTCACCGCCGGAAGTGATCAAGGCCTTCGCTGCGCTGGCCGTGGGCTAGGAGCCTGCGCGGCAGGAGCTCGCGTTCTGATGTGTGTCCGGGCCGATCCAGACTTCAGCCACCGTGCTGGACAAGCATGAACGACGAACGATCTGCGCTCGATGGGGCACTGGCCGGCCTCAATTTGAAGACCGAGACCGCCTGAACGAGTTCCTGGGCCTGCGATTTGAGGCTGTTTGCAGCCGCCGACATCTCTTCGACCAACGCTGCGTTTTGCTGCGTGACGTGGTCCAGCTGGGTAAGAGCCTCACTGACCTGCGTCACTCCCGCGCTCTGTTCGATGCTGGCCGCGCTGATTTCACCCACCAGTCCTGTCACCCGTCCAATGGAGCTGACGACCTCGGTCATGGTCGCGCCAGCCTGGTCAGCCAGGACCGTCCCTTGGTCCACGCGTTCCAAGCTGGCGTCGATCAATGCCTTGATTTCCTTGGCTGCTTGCGCCGAGCGACCTGCGAGACTGCGCACCTCGCTGGCCACGACCGCAAAACCACGGCCCTGCTCACCGGCCCGGGCTGCCTCCACGGCGGCATTGAGCGCCAGAATATTGGTCTGGAAGGCGATTCCGTCGATCAAACTGATGATTTCGGAGATGTTGCTGGAAGCAGCATTGATGCCCTTCATGGTCGCTACGACCCGGGCCACAACTTCACCGCCCTGATGAGCGACCGATGTGGCGCTGGTCGCGAGCTGGCTTGCCTGCCGCGCGCTGTCGGCATTGGTCCTGACGGCAGCGCCGAGTTCTTCCATCGAAGCGGCCGTCTCTTCCAGGGCGCTGGCCTGGTTTTCGGTGCGGGCACCGAGGTTGTGGTTCGCCTGGGCGATCTCTGCACTGGCGGCTTCCAGGCTTTCGGAACTCTTGCGCAGGTGGGCCACCATCGTGGACAGGCTGTCCTGCATGTTTCCAAGGGCAGCCATCAACTGGCCGACCTCGTCGCCGGACTGCGCCACGATCCGGCCCGTGAGGTCGCCCCGGGCAATCCGACCGGCCATTTCCAGCGCTTCCTCAAGAGGGCCCAGCACGGCCCTGCGGATGGCCCAGAAGGACAGCAGGAGGATCAGCCCTCCCGCCAGGTTGATGGTGAACACAGCGCCTTTGATGAACGAGGCCGCCTCGGCTGTCAGTGGCGCGAAGCGGTCGGAGTTGTCCTGGATGACCGCCATCTCGGGCCGCATCTTCTCGATCAACGCCGGAGACAAGGTGCTTGCGGGGTCGGTCACGAGAGTCTTTCGCATCCGCGTCAGATCCTCGATGTCCTTGTACGGCAAAGCGATGAGGCCGCCGAAGCCAGCCAGGCGGAACAGCGACTGCTCGAACTTGAACAACTCGACATCGACCTGCGATGCGATCCACAGCGCGCGGTCGATGGCGTTGATCATGACCGCCTTGTCGACCGGCGGTGCCGTACCACCGGCCGACGCCTGTTGCATCGCAAGATTCATCTGCATGACGAGGGCCAGATGATCACGCTCAAGATGGTGGAAACGCGCGGCCTTGGCAAGATAGCGGCCACCGAGCAGCACCAGCAGTGACACTGCGAGGACGGTCACCATCCCCAGGCGGAATTTCTGACGCAAGGAGAGTCGGGACATGGCTGCAGCTCTTTCGAAAGGCGTTGAGTGTGCCCTATCACGGCAGTCTAACCCGACGTGGCGGTCCGGTCCGGCTGGCAGCGCCTGGTCGCCCACCGGCTGCACGGCGCCAGGCCCCTGGATGGCAATCATCCGCTGGCTCGCAAAGTGCATCGCGCCGATCGCCGCGAGCGCCGGCGCCAGCAGCGCCACGGCCATGGTGCGCAGAGTCCCCGCCGACCCGAAGTCACTCTTCATCCCCGGCCCCCCCGCTGGTTCTGGCGCATGGCACTTGACGGCACAATGGGGCCCATGGACCTTTCACGCATTGCGCGCCGGCGCTACACGCCGTTCGCCACCCCCCTCGAACTCATGCCCAATTTCAGCCGCGCGCTGGCCGCGACCTGTCCCGGCGGCAAGGGCCCCGACGTCTGGATCAAGCGCGATGACATGCTCGGCCTGTTTCCCGGCGGCAACAAGACCCGCAAGCTCGAATTCCTGGTCGCCGATGCGCTGGCCCAGGGCGCCGACACGCTGGTGACCTGCGGCGCGCCGCAGTCCAACCACTGCCGCATCACGCTGGCAGCGGCGGTGAAGGAAGGCTTGAAATGCCGCTTCGTGATCGAAGAACGCGTTCCCGACAGCTACGACGAGGACGCCAGCGGAAACCACTTCATGTTCCGGTTGCTGGGCGTGGAAGCGATCACCGTGGTGCCCGGCGGCAGCAGCATGGTCGACGCGATGGCCAAGATGGCGTCCGAAGTCGAGGCGCTCGGGCGCAAGGCCTACATCATTCCCGGCGGCGGCTCCAACGCGCTCGGGGGACTGGGCTACGTGGCCTGCGCGCAGGAGCTGCAGCAGCAGTTCTTCGACCAGGGGGTGGTGATCGACCGCGTGGTGGTCGGTTCCGGCAGTTCGGGCACGCACGGCGGCCTGCTGGCCGGCTTCCTGGGCAACCACATC
>JACMQP010000459.1 GCA_014376915.1 Ramlibacter sp. | reverse complement strand
CTTCTTCACTTACCACTTCTTCACCGGCGAGCCTGACGACTCGGTCGTCTTTGCCGTGCTGATGTCGACGCTGATGTTCCTGTTGGCGACGCTGCTGGAGTTCGCAGTCGCCTGGGCCGGCAAGTGGCTGATCGCCGGGCGGCTGAGCGCGGGCAGCTACCCGCTGTGGGGCTGGGTCTATTTCCGCTGGTGGCTGGCCGACCGGGTGGTGGATGCCGCGCCCACCTACATGATCGCCGGCACCTCCCTGTACGTGGGATGGTTGCGCGCGCTGGGTGCGCGCATTGGCCGCGACGTGATGGTCGGCTCGATCACCCTGCGCGTGCCGGAATTGCTGACGCTGGGCGATGGCACCAGCGTGGGCAATGCAGTGAACCTGGAGAACGCGGTGGTGAAAGGCGGCATGCTGCATCTGGGTCGCATCGAGATCGGCCGCGACTGCGCGATCGCTTCTTTCTGCGTGCTCGAAGGCGACGTCGCCCTCGGCGACGGCGCGCACCTGCGCGGCCAGACGGCGATGAGCCGCGGCGAGCGCGTGCCGCCAGGTCGCATCTGGGCCGGTTCGCCCGCCCAGGACATCGGCGCGGACGACCCCGCCTTGCGGCCTGCCCGGCCGCCGGTGACGAAGTTCCGTCTCGCGGCCGAAGCTATGTTCTTCTTGGCAGGCGCGTTGGCCGTCGCCGTCGCCTTCTTTCTGCCGGTATTCCCCGCCTTCATGCTGATCGACAGCCTGGACGTGTCGGAACTGGGCGTGCAGCCGTTGCTGGACGACGGCTCGATCACAGCCTGGCAGGCCTTCCTGCTGCGCCTGGTCAAGTTCTTTGCCCTCGCCATGCCGGCCAGTGTGGTGCTGATCGCCCTGACGGTGCTGCTGTCTGCAGGAATCCGCTGGGCTTTCCTACCCCGGATGCAGGCCGGGTCGTGGCCTGTGCACAGCGGTCGCTACCTGGCCAAGTGGCTGGTCAGCCAGATCCAGGAGCACAGCCTTGCGGTGCTGCACGGCATCTACGCCACAGTGTTTTCGGCCGCCTGGTACCGCCTGCTGGGCGCCACCGTGGGCCGAGACGCCGAACTGTCGACCGCGCTGGGCGTGGTGCCCGACATGCTGACGCTGGGCGACGAGACCTTCATTGCCGACGCCGTGATGCTGGGCGACGAGCAGGTGCTGGGTGGCTGGATGACAGTGCAAGCGACCGTGGTGGGTCGGCGCAGCTTCATCGGCAACGGCGCCTACCTGCCCGACGGAACCGTGATCCCGGACAACGTATTGATCGGTGTGCTGTCGTCGGTGCCGGCCAATGTCGAGATGCATTCCGGCGATACCTGGTTGGGGTCACCGCCGTTGCACTTGCCGGCCCGCGAGTCCGCAGTGTCGGCGAGCGCTGACCTGACCTACCGGCCGAGCACTCGGCGGCGCGTAGCGCGCGGTCTGATCGAGGCCTTCCGCATTGCAGCGCCGCATGCGCTGGTGATCGCCGTCGGTTATGCGATCGTGCTGGACGCGATGCCGTTGGCCGAGCAGGATCGCTGGGGTTTGGTGGTGCTGGAACTCGCCTTGGCAGGCGTTCTTTTCGGCGTGGCCAGCTTTGCCTGGGTCGCGGCGCTGAAGTGGCTGTTGATCGGCCGCTACCGCCAGCGCGCGACACCAATGTGGACACCCTTTGTCTGGCTTTCCGAGGCCATCACGAACATGTACGAAGGCATTGCCGTGCCCAACTTGCTGCGCTACCTGCGTGGCACGCCGATGCTGCCGCTGGCCTTGAACCTGCTGGGCTGCCGCATCGCGCCATCGGCCTGGCTCGACACCACGGACATCACCGAATTCGACTGCGTGCGGATCGGCGCTCACAGCGAACTCAACGCCCACAGCTGCCCGCAGACCCATCTGTTCGAAGACCGGGTGATGAAGATCGACCAGGTGTGCATCGGCGAGCGGGTGACCATCGGGCCGCGCTGCAACGTGCTGTACGGCGCAGTGGTGGGCGACGGCGTCAGCCTCGGTGAGCACGATCACAAATCTTGATGGCCTTTGCGGCCGATCTGATCAAGCTGGGCGATGGACGGCAGAAGATCTCCCTCAGCGACCTTGAACAAACGACCGCTGTGGGAGAGTCCCTT
>JACMQP010000458.1 GCA_014376915.1 Ramlibacter sp. | reverse complement strand
TGGTCGGGCCGTCCGCCGGCGCGGCAATGTCATCAACGCATAGGCGGCGCCCAGCACCACGAACGACACCACGGTGGTGACCGTGCCCAGCGCATAAATGGCCGGCGTGGTGACGGTGCTGGTCAGCCCCTGCAGTTCCAGCGGCAGCGTGTTGAGGTCGCCGATGGCCTGCGACGTCCGGGCGATCTCGTCCCAGCTCAGGGTAAAACCGAACATGCCGACCCCGATCAGGCTTGGCGCGATCAGCGGCAGCACGACGTGGCGGAAGCTCTGCCAGGGCGTGGCGCCCAGGTCCTGCGCCGCCTCTTCGTAATCCGGGTTGAAGCGGTTGAACACCGCCAGCATGATCAGCAGGCCGAACGGGAGTGTCCAGGTGAGATGGGCGCCGAGGGCGGAACTGTACAGGCCCATCGCGCTTGTGTAGTGCCCGGCCCAGCCTTCCGGCGCCCAGCCCTCCAGCAACGCCTTCATGCCGGAGTCCACGAGCCGGAACTGCAGCCCGATGCCCAGCGACACCACGATCGACGGCATGATCAGGCTGGCCACCGAGGTGTAGAACAGCAGGCCGGAACCGGCGAAGCGTTTGCGGAAGGCCAACCCGGCCGCCAGCGCCAGCAGCACGGTGAGCAGCATCACCACCGCACCAAGTGCGACCGAGCGCCGGAATGCCGAGGCGATGTCCACCACTCCCAGGCCTTCCCAGAGCTGTGCGAACCAGTGCAGCGACCAGCCGCGCATCGGGAACGTCAGCCCGCCCTCCGGCCCCTGGAAGCTGAGCACGAAGATGGTGAGCATCGGCCCGTACAGGAACAGCACGAACAAGCCGAACACGCCTGCCAGCGCATAGAAGGAAGGGGGACGAGGGGCGGCCCGCTCCATCACAGCTCCTTGCGGATGTCGACCAGCCGCGTCAAGCCCCAGATCATCATGAGCACGATGGCCAGCAGGATGACCGCGTTCGCGGCGGCAATCGGGAATTGCAGGTAGGAGGTCTGGACCTGGATGATCTTGCCGACCGAGGCGATCTGCTGGCCTCCCATCACGCCGATGGTGACGAAGTCGCCCATCACGATGGTGATGACGAAGATCGAACCGATGATGATGCCGGTGCGGGACAGTGGCAGCACCACGTTCCACACGGTCTGCCAGCCGCTCGCGCCAGCATCGCGCGCGGCTTCGATCAGCGAGCGGTCGATGCGTGTCATCGAGTTGAAGATCGGCACGATCATGAACATGGTGTACAGGTGGACAAAGGCCAGCACCACCGAGAAACTGGAAAACAACAGCCACTCCACCGGCGCATCGACCACGTGCGCGCCGACCAAGGCGTCGTTGATCAAGCCGTTGCGGCCGAGCAAGGGCACCCAGGAGATCATGCGGATCACGTTCGAGGTCCAGAACGGGACGGTGCACACCACGAACAGCAGCGTCTGCATGCCGGCCGACCGGACATGGAAGACCAGGAAATAGGAAACCGCGAAACCGAGCACCAGCGTGATGGCCCAAACCAGCAGGCAGAACTTGAGGGTCGACAGGTAGGTCTTGAAGGTGACACACAGGTCGCCACCGCTGCCGCAGCCATTGAAGACGTCGATGTAGTTCTGAAAGGTGAAGGCCGGAATCAGCTCGTAGTCGGTCGCACGCCAGAAGCTCACCGTCGCCACCAGCAGCAGCGGGAGCACCAGGAACAGCACGAACACCGCCGCGAACGGTCCGGCCTGCAGCCAGGCCGGCAGGCCGTTACGCCGCGACGAACTCATTCCACTTCTGCACCATGTAGGCGTTCTCGTCCATCACCGCGTTCCAGCAGGCGATTCCGCCCATGCGGGTTTCGTAGCTGCCGCCGTCACGCACGCTGCCGGTCTTGGCCAGAAGTTCGCCCTTGGGAGACTTGATGTCCTGGGTGGCGGCCTTGCCTTCCATCCAGTAGGCCCACTCGTACGGCTCCATCTTGGCCTTGGCAGTTTCCAGCACGGCGCTGTAATAGCCCTGGCGATTCAGGTAGGCGCCGGCCCAGCCGTCCAGGAACCAGTTGATGAATTCGTAGACCCCGTCGGCCTTGCGCCCGCTCACCGTCTTGGGCACGCCGAAGCCGGCGGCCCAGGCGCGATACCCTTCCTTGAGCGGCTGGAAGGTGCAGGCGATGCCCTTGGTTCGCACCGCCGTTACGGCCGGCGACCACATCGACTGGATGACCACCTCTCCCGAGGCCATCAGGTTCACGCTCTCGTTGAAGTCTTTCCACAGCGCGCGGAACTGGCCGGCCTTCTTGGCCTCGATCAGCGTCTTGATCGTCAGGTCGATCTCGGCTTTCGTCATGTTCCCCTTGTCGGGATACTTGTACAGGCCGGCCGCTTCCACCACCATCGCCGCGTCCATGATGCCGATCGAGGGGATGTTGAGGATCGCCGCCTTGCCTTTGAACTCGGGATTGAGCAGTTCCTTCCAGCTGTCGATCGGGCGCTTGATCAGGTCGGGCCGGATGCCCAGCGTGTCGGCGTTGTAGACGGTGGGAATCAGCGTCATGTACTGCGTCGGGGTCTGGGAGAAAGTCGTGGACGACGGCTTCTCCATGTACATCACCTTCTTGGGCGCCGTGCCCTGGTCGCCGATCTTCTTGCCGTTGATCTCGCCCTTGGTGAACAGCGTGGTGATCTTGTCGGCGTTCTTGATCTTGCGGGTGTCGATGCCGAGCAGGTTGCCGGTGGGAATGACCTTCTTCAGCGAGAAGTATTCCTCATCGATCAGGTCGAACGAGTTGGGCGCGGTGATGGCACGCTTGGTGACGTCGTCAGTGGTCACCGGGATGTACTGGATCTTGATGCCGGTGTCAGCTTCGAACCTGTCGGCGATCGCCTTGTCCTGGTTGACCGCCGTGCCGAGATAGCGCAAGACGATTTTTTCCTGCGCGTGCACGAACGGGAAACCCATCGTGGTGCCGGTGACGGCGGCAGCGGCCGCGCCCTTGAGCAGCGTGCGGCGGGATGCGCCGGTGGATAGCGGATCGGACATGGTGTTCTCCTTGGTGGGACGATTGCTGGGGAAAGAAGTCAGGGGGCTGCTTTAGCCGAGTGCGTGCGCTTCGGCTGGCTGCCAGGACAGGTAGACGGTTTCACCGGGCGCGAGCGGCGCCGCGTCGAAGCTGTCGTCGGACACGGTGGCGCTCCATTGCACATCGGGCGCTTCGCCAGCGGGCGCCAGGGTCACCTGCACATGGGTTCCCTGGTATTCGACGGCCTTTACGGCGGCGGTCCGCATGGAGTTCCCCGGGCTGCGCGCCAGCTTGATCCGGTCGGAGCGCACGGCCACCGCGCCTTCGGGCGTGGCCACGATGTTGTGGGCGCCGATGAAGCGGGCCACGAATTCCGACCGCGGGGCATTGAAGATCTCACGCGCCGAACCGGTCTGCTCGATCCGGCCCTGGTTCATCACCACCACCTGGTCGGCCAGGGCCATCGCTTCTTCCTGTGAATGCGTCACGTGGACGAAAGTGAATCCCAGCTCCTGCTGCCAGCGCTTGAGTTCCGCGCGCATCTGGATGCGCAGAAACGGGTCGAGCGCCGACAGCGGCTCGTCCAGCAGCAGCACCTTCGGCTCGGTCATGAGGGCGCGCGCCAGGGCGACGCGCTGCTGCTGGCCGCCCGACAGCTCGGCCGGCAGGCGGGCCTGATACTGCGTCATCGACACCAGCTCCAGCAGCGCGCGGGCGCGGGCATGGCATTCGGCGGCCGGCTTGCCGCGCATCTTCCAGCTGAACGCCACGTTGTCGAGCACGCTGAGGTGCGGGAACAGAGCGTAGCTCTGGAACATCATTGCTGTGCCCCGCTCGGCGGCGCTGCTGTGGGTGACGTACTTGCCACCGAGCAGCACCTCGCCGGCGCTGACCCGTTCATGGCCCGCGATCATGCGCAGGGTTGACGTTTTGCCGCAGCCCGAGGGCCCAAGCAAGCAGCAGTAGCTGCCCGAGGGGATGCTCAGGTCAATGCCGTCCACGGCGGTCGTGGCGCCGTAACGCTTGGTGAGGCCGGTCAGGCGCAGGGACGAGTCGGGCTTCATTCAAGTGCAATGACGCAAGCTGTGTGCCAGTCGGTTTTCGCCGTCTTGGTGCAAGCGGCAGGCGCGCGACTTGCTCGCGACCCGGGAATGAAAATTCGTGTGATCAACCCCAACACCACCGCGGCGATGACGGCGGCAATCGGCCGGTCGGCAGCCGCTGTCGCCGACCCTGGCACCCTGATCGAGGCGGTCCAGCCCACTTTCGGTGCACCATCGATCGAAGGGCACCACGATGACGTGTGGGCGGCGGCCGGCGTCGCCGAGCAGGTCCGCGCCGGGGAAGCGGCCGGCGCGGACGGCTACGTGATCGCCTGCTTCGGCGATCCGGGCCTGCATGCGGCACGCGAGCTGGCGCTCGGTCCCGTGATCGGCATTGCGGAAGCCGGCTTCCACGCCGCATCCTTCATCGCCACCGGCTTCTCCGTGGTGACGACGCTGGAGCGGACCTGCGTCATCGCGCGCCACCTGGTCACCCAGTACGGCTTCGAGCGGCACTGCCATGGCATCCACGCCACCGAACTGGAAGTGCTGGAGCTGGAGCGGCCGGACAGCGATGCGTTCGCCCGCATCGCCGCCTGCGCCCGCGATGCGCTGGCGCTGGACCGATCCGGGGCGATCGTGCTGGGCTGCGCCGGCATGGCCGATCTCTGCGCGCGCCTGCAGGCGGAACTGCGCGTTCCGGTGATCGACGGGGTGACGGTGGCGGTGAAACTGGTCGAAAGCCTGGTCAAGCTGAGGCTGGGGACGAGCAAGTCAGGTGACTACGCGCGACCTTTGGCGAAGCAATACGCCGGACTGGCTGCGCCATTTTCTCCGCAACGTTGATGCGCCCTCCCCAGCCTGGAGTCCGGATCAGCCCGGGCTGACCGCCGCTCAAGCCGGCCGCACGCCCTCGAACGCTTTCTGCAGCAACTGTCGCAGCGCCACGCGCTCGAGCGGACGCGGGTTGGGATACGGGTTGCGCATCGCGATGTCGCAGGCGCGGTCGAGGTCGGCCTGGCTCATGCCGAGGTCGCGCAGCGCCACCGGCGCACCGTTGTCTTTCGCCAGATCGTAGACCGCTTGCGGGCCGCTCTCGCCACCGAGCGCGCGACCGACGCGGGCAACAGCTTCCGGTGCGGCCGACGCGTTGTACGCGAGCGCATGCGGCAGCACGATGGTGTGCGTTTCGGCGTGCGGCAGGTTGAAGCCGCCGCCCAGCGTGTGGCACAGCTTGTGGTGCAGGGCCATGTCGACGCTGGCCAGCACCGTGCCGCACAGCCACGCGCCGTAGAGCGCATCGCTGCGTCCCTGCGCATCGTGTGGCGCCTTGCGGATCGCGGGCAGAGCGCG
>JACMQP010000069.1 GCA_014376915.1 Ramlibacter sp. | reverse complement strand
GGCGATCCGCACCAACCCGAGCTACGCGACGGCCCATGAAAACCTGGGCGACGTTTATGCCAAGCTGGCCAGCCAGGCCTACAGCAAGGCGTTGCAACTCGATGCCGGCAACACCGGAGTGCAACCCAAGCTGGCCTTGATCCGCGAACTGTTCGCGCCGACCGGCAAAGGCACCGCGCAGGTAGCTCGCGCTCCGGCTCCGGCTCCCGCTCCCGCACCGGCCCCGGTGATCCCGGTGGCCGCGAGCAGGACGCCGCCGGTGTCCAGTGGCGTGGTGGCTCCGACGCCGGCTCCCGCCGTCGTTGCCGCGCCCAGCCCGACGCCGGCTCCGGCACCCCTCGCGGCCACGCTCGCCGCGGGCGGCTCGAAGGAAGTCGAGGCAGCAGTGCAAGCCTGGGCCGCGGCCTGGACCGCCAAGGACATGGGCGGTTATCTGGGCGCTTACGGCAAGGAATTCGATCCGCCCGGCAAGGTGTCGCGCACCGCCTGGGAAAGCGAGCGGCGCGCCCGCATCGTCGGCAAGAACCGCATCAGCGTGAAGCTCAGTGACGTCACTGTCAGCGTCAACGGCAGCAAGGCGGTCGCGAAGTTCAAGCAGGCCTACAGCGCCGACTCATTGAACGTTTCCAGCCGCAAGACGCTCGAACTGGTCAAGTCCGGCGATCGCTGGCTGATCGTCAGGGAATCGACGGGCGCGTGACGCCAAGGTTTGTCCGCATGAAACGAGCCTCGCTCGTGTTTTGGTGCCTCTCTGCTGCCTGCCTATGGACCGCAGGCAACGCGTTGGCGTCCCACAACAACCGTCATGTCCGCCAGGCTTCCAAGCCGCAGCGTCCGGCGCCCGCACCGCGCGCGCCCGCGCAGCGGCTGGTCCGCGACGGCGAGACCGAAGCTCGCCTGATCGAGGTCTACAAACTGATTGGCGAGGCCAAGGGGCGCGAGGCCCTGCACCGGGCAGAGGCGCTGGTCAAGGACCATCCGAACTTCCAGCTTGCGCAGCTCGTGTACGGCGATCTGCTGGCGTCGCGGGCTCGTCCCGTGCGCGCGCTCGGCGACGTGCCCGATGCCGAGGCGCGCACCGGCGCGCAGATGCTGGCGGAGCTGCGTGAGGAATCGCAACTGCGGATCCGCGCACTGCGCGAGAAGCCGCCGGTGGGCGCCATCCCGGCGCAGTTCCTGCAGCTGTCGCCGCGCAACAAGCACGCGATCGCGATCGACGCTTCCCGGGCCCGCCTGTACCTGTTCGAGAACACGCCGGCCGGCCTCAAGCTGCTGGGCGACTATTACATCTCGGTGGGCAAGTCCGGCCTCGAGAAGTCGACCGAAGGCGACCTGCGCACGCCACTGGGCGTCTACTTCGTCACCAGCAACCTCGACCCGAAGTCGCTGAAGGACTTTTACGGCGCCGGGGCCCTGCCGATCAACTATCCCAACCCGTACGACCTGCGGCGCGGCAAGACCGGCAGCGGCATCTGGCTGCACGGCACGCCACCGGCGCAGTTCTCGCGCGCGCCCAAGGCCACCGACGGTTGCGTCGTGCTGGCCAACCCGGACCTGCAGCGCATCATCAGCACGGTGGAGATCCGCACCACGCCGGTGGTGATCGCGCAGACCCTGCACTGGGTGCCGCCGCAGAGCGTGCAGCCCGACAGCCGGCGCTTCGCGGATACCATCCAGGCCTGGCGCAGCGCCAAGTCCAGCGGCGACCTCGCCCGGGTGCTGGCTTTCTATTCGCCCGATTTCTCGGGCAGCGGCAAGACGCTGGCCGAATGGTCCCCTGTCCTGCGCACCGAAATCGACAAGGCGCGGGGGCGCGACGTCGCCCTCAAGGAGCTGTCGTACCTGCGCTGGACCGACAATGCCGACACGATGATCGTCACATTCGACGAAGTCGTCTCCGGCTCGCGCGTCGGCTCCGTCAAGCGCCAGTACTGGATGCGCCAGGGAGCGCTTTGGAAGATCTTTTTTGAAGGAGTGATTGGATGACCAGATTTCTGACGGCCGTTTCGCGCCGCTCGGCCTGCGCCCTGCTGGCTGGCGCCCTCGCCGGTGGCGCCTTTGCGGCCGACGCGCCCCGCGTCAAGTTCGCGACGACCCTTGGCGACTTCGTTGTCGCGGTCGAGCCGGACAAGGCGCCCAAGACGGTGGAGAACTTCCTGCAGTACGTGAACGACAAGCACTACGACGGCACGATCTTCCACCGAGTGATTGACAACTTCATGGTGCAGGGCGGCGGTTTCACGCCCGACATGCAGCAAAAGCCCAATCGCCCGCCGGTGCCGCTGGAGGCGCGCAACGGCCTGAAGAACCAGGTCGGCACGATCGCGATGGCGCGCACCGCCGACCCGAACTCGGCGACGTCGCAGTTCTTCATCAATGTGCGCGACAACGTTGCGCTCGACGCGCCGAATCCCGATGGGCACGGCTACACCGTGTTCGGCAAGGTCGTGTCGGGGATGGATGTCGTCACCCGGATGAAGGCCTCAGCCACCGGGACCAAGGGCCCGTACCAGAACGTGCCGGTGACGCCGATCGTCATCAACTCGGCGACCGTCGTGAAATAAGAACAACTTCGGGGGCAGACCTTCAGTTCCGTCCCCGACATTTCAGGAGAATTCCATGAGCAATCCCCAAGTCAAGCTGACCATCAAGAGCTACGGTGACATCACGCTCGAACTCGACCAAGCCAAGGCGCCGAAGTCGGTCGAAAACTTTCTCGCCTACGTGAAAAAGGGCCACTACGACAACACGGTGTTTCACCGCGTGATCCCCGGCTTCATGGTCCAGGGCGGCGGTTTCGAACCGGGCATGAAGCAAAAGCCAAGCGATCCGCCGATCGCCAACGAGGCCAACAACGGCCTGAAGAACGACAACTACACCGTCGCCATGGCGCGGACCAACGATCCGCACTCGGCCACCGCGCAGTTCTTCATCAACGTGGCCGACAACGCTTTCCTCAACCACACGGCACCAAGCGCGCAGGGCTGGGGCTACACGGTGTTTGGCAAAGTCGTCGCCGGCACGGACGTGGTCGAAAAGATCAAGGGCGTGAAGACCGGCCGCAAAGGCTTCCATGACGACGTGCCCAACGACGACGTGATCATCGAAAAGGCCGTCGTCGTCTGACGCCGCGCCGAGCGTGAGCACACTGGCCGTGCCGCCGTTCCAGGAGCTTGTGGCTGCCCCGGAATGGCGCACGGCCGATTTCATTTCCGACCTGCACCTGCAGCCGTCGGAGCCGGCGACCTTCGAAGCCTGGCGCGCCTTCATGCGGACGACGCCCGCTGATGCCGTCTTTATCCTGGGTGACCTGTTCGAAGTCTGGGTCGGCGACGATGCTGCCGCCGCGCCGGGGTTCGAGTCTGACTGCGCCGCGGTGCTGAGAGCCGCCGCCGGCCGCGTGCCGGTGTTCTTCATGCACGGCAACCGCGACTTTCTGGTGGGCCAGGGCCTGATGCAATCCAGCGGCGCCACGTTGCTGGACGACCCCACCGTGCTCGATTTCCTTGGCCAGCGCTGGCTGCTCACCCACGGCGACGCGCTGTGCCTGGGCGATCGCGACTACCTGAAGTTTCGCGCTCAGGTCCGCACGCTGGACTGGCAGCGCGATTTCCTCGCGCGGCCGCTGGCTGAGCGCAAGGCGGTCGCGCAGAGCCTGCGCGAGCAGAGCGAAGCGCGCAATGGCTCCGGCCTGCCAGATGCGGACGTGGACGCGTTAGCCGCAGCTGCATGGCTCCATGCCGCCGATGCGGCCGTGATGATCCACGGCCACACGCACCGGCCAGCCGATCACGCACTTGCAGGGGGCCGGCGCCGTGTCGTGTTGAGCGATTGGGATGCGGCCGCGGCCACGCCTCGCATGCAGGTGCTGCGGCTTAGCCAAGTCGGTGCTCTGCGCATCGCATTGACCTGATGTTCGGCTGGCTGCGCCGGCGCCACGAGGCGCGTCCGATTCCCGATGCGCTCTGGGAGCGCGTGCTGGCCCGCTATCCGTTCCTGTCGGAGCGCCCGGAGAATGAACGCGCGTGCCTGAGGCAGCTGGCGGGGCAATTTCTGGCGAGCAAGGAATTCCATGGCGCTCAGGGCTTCGTCATCACCGACGAAGTCGCCTTGTCGATCGCGGCACAGGCGGTCCTACCGGTCCTGCATCTTGGATTGAATTGGTACGACGATTTCGTGGGGATCGTGGTGCACCACGGCCCGGTGGTCGCACGCCGCACCGACACCGACGAAGCCGGCGTGGTCCACCACTGGGACGACGTGCTCGCGGGCGAAGCGATGGACCGCGGCCCGGTGATGCTGAACTGGACCGACGTGCACGACGCCGGCGAGACCGCGCAGCAAGGCTACAACCTCGTGGTCCACGAGTTCGCGCACAAGATCGACCTGCGCGACGGCCAGGCCGATGGCTGCCCGCCGCTGGCCACCAGCGCCGCGCGGCGTGCCTGGCTGGCCACCATGGAAGCGCAGTACCAGGCCTTCCGCGAGAAGGTGATCGTGGCCGACCGCTTCGGCGGCGAGCCGCAGTGGCTGGACCCTTATGGCGCGACGGCGATCGACGAATTCTTCGCCGTTGCCTGCGAGGCCTACTTCGTCAATCGCGCGCGCTTCGAGCAGGATTTCCCCGCCCTGGTGCGGCTGTTCGACCCGTTCTTCGTCCGCGCCTAACGGCGGAACAGCGCCTTCAGCACGTTCTGCAGACGGCGCGCCACCGGCGCGTCGTACCCCGTGGCCAGCACCTTCGCCGTGTCCTGGCCCCAGGTCTGCGCCGGCGACGGGTCGTTGCGGCGGGTCAGCAACTGCAACTGCAGCAGGCGCCGCGCGCTGATGTGCTCGGCCGGCGTCGGCGACTCCGAAGCGATTTCCAGCCGCAGCAGCGCCTCCGCGGCATCGCCCGCGGACGCAGCGCTCACAGCCTGCACCCAACCCATGCGCACCGGTGCCGCCACGGCCTTGCCGAGTTCCTGCAGGCTTGGAACCTGCTCGCCCGAGCGCTGTTCCCAGGCCGTCATCAACTGCGTCAGGGCTTCACCATGGGCTTGCACCGCCAACTTCTTCAGCGCGCTTTGGGCGTGCTCGAGTGCTTCGCGCTGGGCGCGGAACGCAACGTCGCCCAAGCGAGGACCTCGGTCCTCGAACGCCGGGCGGTCGCCGAACCGGCCTTCGCCGCGCGGCCCACGATCGTCGCGGCGCGGTTCGCCGAAGCGGCCGCCACCGCCCGGCGCGCCCTTGCGGTCGCCGAACTTGCCGCCGCGACCGGGCACCATCGGCTCGGCCTTCTTCATGCCGGGGCGGTCATCGCCGCGCATGGCGACGACGGGCTTGGGCGCCGGCCTGGGTGCTGGCGCGGCAGCTGCCGGAGCTTCGCCGTCGGCGCCAGCGTCGGACTCGGCGGCGGCCGGGCTTTCGCCAGCAACCGCCTCGGTCACGCTTTCCGTGCCTTCAGGGGCGGATGTGGCTCCCACGGCGGCGGCTCCGGCGTCCTTGGCCTGCTTCTTCGCGGCTTCGTCGGCGCGCGCGACTGCTTCGACCGCCTGGGCCTGGCCGTGCAACGCGGCTTCAAGCGCCGACATGGCGGAACGGATTTTCTGCGCATCGCCGGTGGCATTTGCGGCTTCAAGTGCTTTCGAAGCGTCGAGCACGGTGCGATCGCGCTCGCTCAGCTGCTCTGCGGCGTTCTCGCGCTCTTCGCTCTTGCGGTTGAAGGCTTCGTCGATCGGCTTGCGGAACGCGTCCCACAGCTTCTGTTCGTGCTTGCGATCCAGCGGGACGCCCTGCGCCTCGGCCTGCCAGCGTTGCTGCAGCGCCTTCACGGCGTCGATGCGCAACTGCGGCTGGGCGCCGAGTTCGCGGGCTTCGTCGATCATGGCATGGCGCCGGTCCAGGCTGTGCTTCTGCAGCGCTTCCAGCGGCGCGGCGGCAGTGTGAATGGCTTCCTTCCACAGCGGCTGGAGCTCGGCAAACGCCTTCTCGCTCAGGTGGCCGGCGTCGCGCCAGCGGTCGGAGAACTGGTGCAGGATGCGGTTGAAGCCCTTCCAGTCGGCATCCTTGGCGGTCTGATTGTCAGCGGCCCAGGCCTTCAACTCCTCGATCAGCGCGAATCGCTGGTTGCGGTGCTCTGCGGCGTCGGCCTTGACCTTTTCCAACCAGGCCTCGACCACCTTGTGCGCCTCGTTGCACGCTTCGTCGAAGCGCTTCCACAGGCCATGGTTGGGCGGGCCGCCCTGGTCGGTCTGCTTCCACTGCTCGCGCAGTGCGCGCAGCTGTTCCTGCATCTTGCGGCCGCCATAACGGGGCTTGCGGGCCGGGGCTTCCGCAGCCGGCATGGGCGCGGGAGCGGGCGCGGGTGCGGCCGGCGCTTCAGCGTCTACCGCTGCGGCACCTTCCACCGCGGCTGCTTGAACCGGTGCCGGCTGTTCGCCGGTCTTCGCGGTTTCGGCGGCGGGCGCCTGGCGCTGCACCGGTACCGGGCGCTCGAACAGCGCCTCGGCCTTGGCCACCAGCTCCTGGCGCAGCTGATCGGCGCGCCAGCGTTGCCAGCCTTCCAGCTCGCCAGCGGCAGCCAGCGCCGCATGGGCCTGGTTCTCCAGTTTGTCGTCGACCAGCTTGCCGTGTTCCTTCAATACGTTGCGCAGCGCGCTGGCCGCGCCGGCGCTGGCCTTTCCATGGCCCTGGGCGATCTCCTGCTCCAGTCTGGTGAGCGCTTCGCGAATGGCGTCGCTGGCCTTGGCCCGCAGTTCGGGGTCGACCTTCGGCCTGGCAGGCTTCGCAGCCGCTTCCGGCGGCAGGCCGCGCCCCTGGCGCAGTTCGTCGGCCCAGACCGGAACCGGCGGCAGAGACGCGGCCGGATCGGCGGCGGCTGCCTCGGCCTGATTCAAGGCGCTGCGGAATGCCTCCCATACCGCCTGCAACTGCGAACGCGATGCCTCCAGCAATGGCGGGAACCTGGTGTCGACACTGGCCCAGTTGGCGTCGGCCAGCAGCGCGTCGGCCTGGCCCTGCCAGTCCGGTACATCGGTTTGCAATGCCGCGGCCGAGGCCTGGGCGTCGCGCCACGACTTGGTCGAAAGCACTTCGATGCGCTGGGCGAGCAGCACGGCAGCTTCGCGCTGCACCTGGACGCGGTGCTGCAGGTCCTCGATGCCCTTGACGCGCTCCGCCAGTTGAATCTTCAGCGATGCCAGCGGTTCCTTGCTCAGCGGCGCCCCGGCGCGGGCCGCGTCGCGCTGCCATGCCAGCGCGTCGGCGATATTGATCTTGGGCGGTCCCATCAGGGCCCGCGCCTTGTCGGCCCATTCGGCGGCGATCACTTCCTGGCCCTTGCTGCGCTTGATCTCGTCCAGGCGTTCACGGAGCAGGCGGGCGGCGCCCTTGTCGCGGCCGCTCAGCTCCCGGAAGACCTCCTGCATCTGCTCGGGGCTGGGGTTGCCGGCGAGCCAGTCGCGCACGCGCGCGGCGCGCTCGCCAGAGGTCGGGGCCGTGAAGGCTCCGCCGGTCAGCGTGTCGAGCGCCTGGGTGTCATGGGTCTTGGTGGGGGAGGCTTGGGTCACGGGAATGGTCGAACAGCGTTGGGACAAAAAAGAAACGGCCACGTTCGGCCAAGGCCCTATTCTCGCCGCGAAAGTAACCGATATCGCCGTGGGGGTTCCCAAAAAGAGAAAGCCCGGACGGTTGGCCTGCAGCCTGCCCGCCGGGCTTGACGGCTGGACACGAGGTCTGTGCCGTCTGGGTCCGCAGTCAAGGAGAAATTGTCCCTGGCTGCGTCGGAAGCAAGAGATTGCTTCCAAGAAGGGCCGGGGCTACACCGAAGTGGTCCTACCGGCT
>JACMQP010000457.1 GCA_014376915.1 Ramlibacter sp. | reverse complement strand
GCCAGGTAGGGCGCGATGCGGGCGGCGACGAGCCAGCGGCGCCAGACCAGCCAGGCCTGCCAGACCTCGGCGGGCTCGAAGCCCTGGCCGTTGCCGATCCGAACCGGCGCGACGGCGCAGCCGCAATCGGCCTCCAGGCGCTTGAGCCCTTGCTCGCAGACGGCCAGGATGCCGGGGTCCATCGCCAGATAGCCGGACAGGTCACCGAGCCAGCCGATGCGGCGGCGCGGGTCGGGCTGCGCATCGTCCAGCCGGTGGGCAAAGCGCTCATGGCCCGGCAGCGACAGCGGCACGCGGGCGTCGTGGCCGGATTGCACGTCGAGCAGATGAGCCACATCCAGCACCGTGCGGCCCATCGGACCTTCGGTGCCCAGCTGGCTGACCCACACGTCCTGTGCCGGCCACAGCGGCACGCGGCCCTGGCTCGGGCGCAGGCCGAAGACATTGTTCCAGCCGGCCGGGTTGCGCAGGCTGCCCATGAAGTCGCTGCCATCGGCCACGGCCAGCATGCGCGTGGCCAGGGCGACTGCCGCGCCGCCGCTGCTGCCACCGGCGGACTTGCTCGGGTCGAACGCATTGCGGGTGATGCCAAACACCTCGTTGAAGGTGTGCGAGCCGAGGCCGAATTCAGGTGTGTTCGTCTTGCCGATGACGATGCAGCCGGCCGCCTTCATCCGCGCCACCATCAGGCCGTCCTCGGTGGGCACATGGTGGCGCAGCAAGGGTGAGCCCGAGGTGCTGAGCAGACCGGCGGTCGGCGCGATGTCCTTGATCGCCTGCGGCATGCCGTGCATCCAGCCGATGGCCGTGCCGGCGGCCAGCGCGACCGCCAGCTGCGCGTCTTTTTCATCCGCCTCGCGCAGCAGCGCGTCGCCATCGCGCAGGCTGACGATGGCGTTGTGGATCGGGTTGACGACGGCGATGCGAGCCAGGGTGGCCTGCATCACCTCGCGGCAGGAGACCTGGCGCGCGCGGATCGCGTCGGACAGCGCGTGGGCTGGCAGGTCGGTGATGGGCGGGTGGTCATTCATGCTTTGTCCATCTTGGTTGGTTTGCGATGCTAGCGCCATGACCGCAGGACGCCGCCCACCCCCATCCATCAGCACGAGCGACAGCCGCCCGTCGAGGCCGCGCAGAATCCTAGGGGGTCGACACGCTGGCATTCTGGCGGCCGCGGTCGTACGCTGGCCCGCTGATCAACCGGGAGAACACCATGACACGACGGATGCGAATTGCTGCGTTGGCCGGCTGCATTTTGTGCCCTGCGGCATGGGCGGCGCCTTTGTTTACCAGCTTCGAAGCTGCCGGGGCCAACGCGGCGGCCATCACACCAACGCGTGACGCGTTCCGCACCGCCGTCGGGGGCGGCAGCGTCGCCGGCGCGAACGGCTCTTTCGGCGGGCTGCGCCGCGAGATCAACTGGGATGGGGTGCCCGACGCCAGCGCCGACCCCAATCCCTTGGCGGCCAATTTCTTCAATGTCACTTCACCGCGCGGCGTCGTTTTCAGCACGCCGGGAACGGGCTTTATGGTCAGTGCCAGTGTCGGCGGCGCGACACCCACGTTGTTCGGCTTCGGCAACGACTTTCAGACCTTCAGCTCGCAGCGTTTGTTCACCGCGATCAACAGCAACATCACCGATGTGCGGTTCTTCGTGCCCGGTACTTCACAGGCGGCCAGTACGACGGCGTTTGGGTTGATTTTTGTCGACGTGGAGGTGGGCGGACTGAGCAAGCTGGACTTCTTCGACGACAGTGATGTGCTCATCTACACGCGCGACGTGCTGGTCGCGGGCAACCAGGGGCTGAGCTTTCTGGGTGCCACCGTCACAGGGGGCAACATCGCCCGCGTGCGCATCACTGCTGGTCAGAACACGATCGTGGCCAACGGTCAGCTCGGCAATCCAAACGACGATGTGGTCGTGATGGACGACTTTTTGTTCGCCGAACCGCTGCGGGCTGTCCCCGAGCCGTCGAGCGCGCTGCTGGTGCTCGGCGCTCTGGCAGGGGTCGGTGTCCTGGCGCGCCGGCGTCGGTCTGCCGCGCCGGTCTTTATCGCGCCGCTGCCGCCTGCCGAGCCGCCGCAAAGCTGACGAACCAGTCGACCGCGTCG
>JACMQP010000456.1 GCA_014376915.1 Ramlibacter sp. | reverse complement strand
CTGTATGTGCACCTGCCCTGGTGCATCCGCAAGTGCCCGTATTGCGATTTCAATTCGCATGAAGCCAGGGCCGAGGTGCCCGAACAGCGCTACATCGATGCGGTGATCGCCGACCTCGAGCAGGCGCTGCCGCTGGTGTGGGGCCGCACCATCCATAGCATTTTCATCGGCGGCGGCACCCCCAGCCTGTTCTCGCCGCAGGGCATCGACCGGTTGCTGGGCGACATCCGGGCCCGCCTGAAATTGGAACCCGATTGCGAGGCCACGCTGGAGGCCAACCCCGGCACTTTCGAGAAGGACCGCTTCCGCGCCTTCCGCGGCGCCGGCGTCACCCGTCTGTCGATCGGTGTTCAGAGCTTCAACGACGAGCACCTGAAGGCGCTGGGCCGGGTGCACGACCGACAGCAGGCGATCGCGGCGGTGGAAGAAGCGGCGCAGTCCTTCGACACTTTCAACCTGGACATCATGTACGCGCTGCCTGGCCAGGCGCTGGAGCAGGTGGAGCAGGACATCACCACGGCGCTGGCGATGATGCCGCCGCACATCTCGATCTACCACCTCACGATCGAGCCCAACACCGTGTTCGCCAAATTCCCGCCGCAGGTGCCGCAGGACGACGAGGCCTATGCGATGCTGGACCGCATCACCGAGATGACCGGCAGCGCCGGGATGGAGCGCTACGAGGTGTCCGCCTACGCGCTGCCCGGCCACCGCTGCTGGCACAACGTCAATTACTGGCAGTTCGGCGACTACCTGGGGATCGGCGCCGGCGCCCACAGCAAGCTGAGTTTCGCGCACCGCATCGTGCGCCAAGTGCGCTTTCGCGAACCGAAGCTGTACATGGACAAGGCGCTGGCTGGCAACGCGGTGACACAGGATGCGGAAGTCGCGCGCTCCGAACTGCCGTTCGAGTTCATGCTCAACGCGCTGCGGCTGCGTGACGGTTTCGCGTTGCAGGATTTTTCCGCGCGCACCGGCCTGCCGCTCACCGCGATCGGGAACCAGCTCGACGATGCGCAGCGCAAGGGATTGATCGAGCGCGACCTGCACCGGGTCAGGCCGACGGAGCGCGGTTTCGATTTCCTGAGCGACCTGCAAAGCCTCTTCCTGTGACAGCAGTGTTGCCGCCTTGCCTCACTGGAAGCTGAGTGGAAGGTTCCGGTCAGTCTTGCGTCAGACCCGCATCAGGACTTTCCCTTGGTCAGCCATCTTGCCGGTGCCGCCCGACGCTGCCTCGCCTAGGATGAATTTGCACCGAAATGTCTTGGTGCATTCATTCTGGGAGATAAAACAATGCGATCGCTCATCGTTCCGTTCATCGGCGTGGCCCTGCTGGCCACAGCTTGCGGGGGTGGAGGCGCTTCCGGCCCCACGCAACTCGGTGCTGCGGCGCCGGTCGCGGGCGTGGGGGTCGGAACCAACTTCGGATTCGATCTGGGTCTGGTGTCCGGCAACCGCTATTACTTCACCGACCGCAACAACGGTGCCGTCGACGTGTTCGACACGGCGACCAGCGCACAGGTGGGGCAGATCAAGGGGACGGGCGCCAACGCGTTCGCGGGGCTGGCCCTCACCAGCACCGGCGGGGTCGACAATTCCAGGTCGGGCCCGGACGGCCTGAACCTGGTCGGCAACCTGCTGTACGCGGGCGACGTGAACTCGGTCAAGGTGATCGACCCGTCGACCCAGCAGGTGGTCAACACGATCACGGTCGGCACCTCGGGGCGACGCGCCGACGAAGGCTGTGTCGACGCCGTGCACGGCATGTACATGATTTCCACGCCCGAAGCCGACACGCCGTTCGCGACCTTTATCGACACCGCGACGCAGCAGGTCGTCGCGCAGGTCACGTTCACCGACCCGGCTGGCAATCCCGGCGGCGGTCTGGAGGCGTGCCGCTACGACCCGGCCACCGACACCTTCTATGTGAACAATGACGGCACCACCGCTAACCCGCACGGCGAGCTGAACGCGCTGCCGGGCGCCGCGATCCGGGCCATCCCCGCGGGCGGCACCGTCAATTACACGCAGCTGGCCGGCATGCGCGCCTACGGCGAAGGCAATTGCGACCCGACCGGCCTCGCCTTCGGCCCGGGCAATGACATTGCCGTGAACTGCCGCGAAGGCACCACCGGCGCGATGCTGCTTGTCCAGATCATGGACCGCAGCAACGGCAACATCCTGGCGTCGCTCAACGCCGGCGGCGGCGACCAGCTGGAATACGACAGCGCGACCAACCGCTACTACAGCGCCGCCAGCCGCTGGACGGCTTCTGGCATGGCGTCCACCAACGGAGCGTGCAGCGCTGCGTCGCCTTGCACCCCGGTCCTGCAGATCATCGACGCCGCAGCCCGTACGGTGGCGATGCGGCTGCCGACCGGAAACAACGCGCACTCGGTGGCGGTCGATGCAGCCACCTTCAAGGCGTTCGTGCCCGTGTCCTCCGGAGCCTCGCCGGGCGGCTGCGCCACCTGCGCCGCCTCCGACCCGGCCGGCCTCTTGACCTTCTCCACGAAGTAACGCCCCCTCGCGGCGGTCCGCCTCATGCATGCAGCGCCGGGGCGCCTCCCTGGGGGCGTGCCCACGAGGCTTTCGGGTGCCGCCGCACGCCTGCGTTGTCGTCCTCCACCGCCATGCGCCTGCTGCTGATCGAAGACGAACGCGAGATGGCGGCGTGGCTGGTGCGGGCGCTCAAGCAGAGCGGCTTCGTCACCGACCATGCACCCGACGCGCGCAGCGGCGAGGCCTTGATGCAGGCCGGCACCGAGTACGACGCAGTGGTGCTGGACCTGGGCCTGCCGGACAGGCACGGCCTGGCCGTGCTGGCGCAATTGCGGGACCACGGCAACGCCGTGCCGGTACTGATCCTCACCGCCCAGGGGAGCCTGCCGGACCGGGTGCGCGGCCTGAACCTGGGGGCCGACGATTTCCTGGCCAAGCCGTTCGCGATCGAAGAGCTCGAGGCGCGGCTGGCGGCGCTGGTGCGCCGCAGCCACGGCCGGCGCCTGCACCGGCTGCAGTGCGGATCGCTGTCCTACGACAGCGAAA
This sequence comes from Ramlibacter sp., assembly GCA_014376915.1. The sequence goes on along the minus strand of JACMQP010000456.1, from coordinate 2,208 downwards.
GCCATGCCTTCATGCTGGCGGATCTTCTGTTGCAGCTGACGCCGCGAGAGCATGCCGCTCTCACTGCACTGCTGTTGCGGGCCGGTATGCCGATCGGGCGCTCGCAGCTGTACGACAAGGTCTTTCCCCAGGCCAGCCAGGCCGGCCCGGACGCGATCGAGCAGGTCCTGCACCGGTTGCGGCGCAAGCTGGCCGGCAGCGACGTGCGCATCGTCACAGTGCGCGGACTTGGCTACCTGCTGGAAGCCGTTGCATCCGAAAGTGCCGCCGGTGCCGGTCGGGGTTGACCGGCGCCGGCTGCGCAAGCAGGCACCGGGCCTGCGGGCGCAGCTGCTGCTGCTGCTGCTGCCCTGCATCGCCCTGCTGCTGCTGGTGGACAGCTGGAGCGATCACGCGAACCGCACGCGCAGCCTGGACAAGGCCTACGACGAGTCGCTGGTCGAACCGCTTTCGGCGCTGGACGCGAGCCTCCGGTTCGGTGCGCGGGGCGAGCTCGAAGTCGCCGCGCCGCTGGCCGTTCAGGCGATGTTCGAATCAGTCCGCACGCCGCACAGGCACCTGCACGTGGGCGTGCTGCCGATGGACGGCGCAGCGGTGACGGCCGCGGTGGAACGCACGCTGGTGGGGCCGGGCGACCTGCCCCCGCCGGCGGCTGCCGAACGGGGCGGTGGTGGCATCGTCTTCTACGACGCCTCCTACCACGGGGATCCGGTGCGGGTGGCGATGCTGCAGCGCGACCTGACGGATGCGGCGGGCCGGCGCTGGCGCGTGCGGGTGCAGGCGGCGCAGGACCGGTCGCGCTGGGACGATGCGCGCTCCGCGTCGCTGTGGCGCGAGCTGCGGCAGGACTTGGCCATGCTCGCCGTGATGGCGCTGCTGGTCTGGCTGGGCATTTCGCGTGCCCTGCGTCCGCTGCGGTGCCTGCGGGAGTCGCTGCGCGCCCGGCCGCCGCACGACCTGCAGCCGTTGGACGCGAGCGCCGTTCCCTACGAAGTCGCGCCGCTGGTCGACGCGGTGAATCACCACATCGCCCAGCACCGGCAGTTGCTGGCGCAGCAGACCCGGTTCCTGGAGGATGCGTCGCACCAGTTGCGGACGCCGATCGCGATCATGATGACGCAGGCCGGCTATGCCCTGCGCGAACGGGACCCGGCGCTGCTGCGCGAGACGCTGCGCGCCATCCTCGCGCAACTCGGGCACAGCCAGCGCCTGAGCGACCAGTTGCTGTCGATGGCGCATGCCAGCCGGCCGGAGCAGCCCGGCGCCGCCCCGCCGCTGGTCGACCTGAACCTGGTCGCCCGCGAGGTCGTGCTCCAGTCCCTGCCGCTGGCCCGCGCGAAAGACCAGGACCTCGGATGGGACGACGCCCGGGGCGGCGACGTGGATACCGGCGGCGACGACGGCGACGACGGCGACCCGTCCGGCGTGGCGGCCGTGCCCGTGCGCGGAGATGCGGCAGAACTGCACGAGGCGCTGGCCAACCTGGTCCACAACGCGATCCGCCACACGCCGGCCCATGGCCGCATCACGGTGGCGGTCCGCAAGGCAGGGCGACTGGCCTGGGCCGAAGTCCGCGACAGCGGTCCAGGCATTGCGCCGGAACTGCATGCTGCCGTGTTCGATCGCTTTGCGCGGGGCGGCACCAGCGCCAGCGGCGGCGCCGGCCTGGGGCTGGCCATCGCGCGCGCCTACGCGCGGCGCAACGGGGGCGACATCGTGCTGGCCGATGCAGGGCCGCCAACCGGCGCGACCGCCGGGCTGTGCGCCCGGCTGCAGTTGCCGCTGGCTCCCGACCAACCCGGCCCATGGTCTTGCGAACGGCCAGCGGACACGCGGGCGGGGCCTAACGACAAAGCCGGCTGCGAGGTCAATGACGCAGCCAACTTCAGCTGCAGGCCCTGAGTCGCCAGGCAGGCCTCAGCGGATCACCAGCACCGGGATCTGGCTGTGAGTGAGCACGTGCTGGGTCTCGCTGCCGAGCAGCACCCGCGCCAGGCCGCGGCGGGCGTGCGAAGCCATGACGATCAGATCGCAGGCGTTCTTCTGCGCGGCCTCGGTCACGGCGTCGGCGACCGAACCCGACTTCACGGTCAGAGGCGTCGCCTGCACGCCTGCGCTTTGCGCCGAGGCCTTGACCGCATCCACGATGGCCTGGGCCCGCTCCGTCTGTTGCGCTTCCCGCTTCGCGTGCTCCGCGTGTTCGCGGAT
>JACMQP010000068.1 GCA_014376915.1 Ramlibacter sp. | reverse complement strand
TTGGATCGCGTCTGACATCAGGCTGACAGCCGATCTAGGGCTAACCCTAGGGTCGGCGTCGCAGCAGGCTCACCACGACCGCCAGTGCGAAGCCAGCGGGCACCCCGAACACGCCAGCCGAGATCGGCTGGATCGCGAACCACAGGTCGCCGCCGCCCGGCAGTCCCACCCAGGCCCGGAACGCGGGCGCGTTGACCAGCATGTAATACACCGTCACGCCTAGGCCACCCAGCATGCCGGCCACGGCGCCGGCCGACGAGGTGCCGGCCCAGAAGATACCCAGCACCATGACTGGCACGAAGGCCGAGGCCGCCAGCGAGAACGAGGCCGACACCAGCGGCAGGATCTCGGCCGGCTTGAACGATGCCACCAGCGCCGCGACCAGCGCCACCGCCATCAGCGCGAACTTGGACAGGATCACGCGCTGCTCCGGCGTCACATGGTGGTTGATCTCGTGGCTGTAGATGTCGCGCACCAGCGCGTTGCTGATGGTCAGCAACAGCCCGTCGGCCGTCGACAGCGCCGCCGCCAGCCCGCCCGCCGCCACCAGACCCGAGACCACGTACGGCAGGCCGCCGAGTTCCGGCGTCGCCAGCATGATCATGTCAGCGCCCAGCCGGATCTCGCCCCACTGCAGAATGCGGTCGCCGTTGACGTCGGCCACCGAGATCAGCGAGGCGTCGACCCTGGCCCACTGCGCGATCCATCCAGGCAGCGAGTCGAAGCTGCTGCCCACCAGATTGTTCATCACCTCGAACTTCACCAGCACCGCCAGCGCCGGCGCGCTCAGGTACACCAGCGAGATGAAGAAGAGCGACCAGGCCACCGACGAGCGGGCTTCGGCGACCGTCGGCGTCGTGTAGTAGCGGGTCAGCAGGTGCGGCAAGCCGGCGGTGCCGACCATCAGGCAGAACATCAGCGCCAGGAAATTGCGTCGCGACGTGGAAAAGGCCTCCTGCTGCGCCGGCGTGCCCTGCGGGTCGCCGGCGAAGGCCTGGCTGTGGGGCGGCAGGCCGCCCAACGGTTTCGAGCGCTCGTAGCTTTCGTGCATGGCGCGGGTCCAGAGCTCGCGCGCGCCGGCGACGTCGCGCGGCAGCGCCGCCAGTTCGCGATTGGCCTGCACGATCAGCGCCGAGTCGGCGCCTTGCGCCTTGAGGGCACGAATGTGGGCCTGGGCGGCCGAGCGTTCTCGCTGCAGGGCGCCTTCGATGTCCTGCAGCCTGGCCTCGTATTCGTGGCCGCGCTTCAGGTAGATCGCCGCCACTTCTTTTTCCCCCGGGTCGTCGGCCAGCCGTTTCTCCAGTTCGGCGATCTTCTGCAACTGCTTGCCGTACACCAGCGGCGCGACCGGGTTGCCCAGTTGTTTGTAGGCCAGCCACGAGACCGGGATCAGGAAGGCCAGCAGCAGGATGATGTATTGCGCCACCTGGGTCCACGTGATCGCCTTCATGCCGCCGAGGAACGAGCACAGCAGCACGCCGCCCAGTCCCAGCAGGATGCCGATCTCGAACTGCACGCCGGTCAGGCGCGAGGCAATCAGGCCGATGCCATAGATCTGCGCCACCACGTAGGTGAACGAACACACCACCGCCGAAAACGCCGCGATCACGCGCGGCCAGCGTCCGCCGAAGCGCACGCTGAAGTAGTCGGGCACTGTGTACAGATTGAGCTTGCGCAGGTGCGGCGCGACCAGCAACGCCACCAGGCAGAAGCCGCCGGTCCAGCCCAGCACATACGCCAGGCCGCCGGGTTGGGCGTCGGTGCCGCTGAAGCCCTGCAGGTACAACCCGCCGGCCAGGCTGATGAACGAAGCGGCGCTCATCCAGTCGGCAGCCGCCGCCATCCCGTTGAACATGGGCGGGATCCGGCGCCCCGCCACGTAGTACTCTTCCGGGTCGGTGGTGCGGCCGTAGATGCCGATGCCGGCGTAGACCATGACGGTGGAGAACATGAAGATCGGGCCCAGCCAGAAGCGGGGCAGCCCCTGTTGCTCGGCCCATGCGAGCAACAGCAGGAACACAAGCAGGCCGGCAATGTAGGCCGCCAGGATGCGATACAGCCGGCGCTTGTAGCCCGCGTACTCGGGCGAGTCACGCATCGGGCGATTCCAGCGAGTCCTGCGGCGCCAGCCGCCGCATCACCGTCGCATAGACCACCACGATGGCGATGAAGCCCAGCACCGCGCCCTGCGCCGCCATCCAGTAGCTGAATGGCCAGCCGCCGACCATGAACGAGAGATCACGGGCGAAGAAGCAGCAGACGAAGCTGATACCGGCCCATACCGCCAGCAACCCGGCCTTCAGGGCGAGCACGCGCGGGTCGTGTTTCTCCTGAGCCTGGGGATCGACCATGGCACGATCATCGCACCGGCCACCGCCCTGCCGCGCTAGGGGTTTGCCAGCGCGGCTGGAAGATCAGCCGCCGGCCAGCTGCTTCCAGGTGGCGATCACGCTGTCCGGATTGAGCGAGATCGACTCGATTCCCTCGTCCACCAGCCACTGGGCGAAGTCCGGATGGTCGCTGGGCCCCTGGCCGCAGATGCCCACGTACTTGCCCTTGCTGGTGCAGGCCCTGATGGCGCGGGACAGCATGGCCTTCACGGCCGGATCACGCTCGTCGAAGTCCGCGGCCAGCAGTTCCAGCCCCGAGTCGCGGTCCAGGCCCAGGGTGAGCTGGGTCAAGTCGTTGGAGCCGATCGAGAAGCCGTCGAAGTACTCGAGGAACTCGTCGGCCAGGATGGCGTTGCTCGGCACCTCGCACATCATGATGGCCTTCAAGTCCTTCTCGCCGCGCTTGGGGCCCTGCTGCGCCAGCAGCTGCGTCACGCGGTCGGCCTGGCCCAGGGTGCGCACGAACGGCACCATCACCTGCACGTTGACCAGGCCCATCTCTTCGCGCACGCGCCGGATCGCCTCGCATTCCATCGCGAAGGCCTCGCGAAACTCGACGCTGATGTAGCGCGACGCGCCGCGAAAGCCCAGCATCGGGTTTTCTTCTTCCGGCTCGTAGCGCGAGCCGCCGATCAGCTTTCGGTACTCGTTGGACTTGAAGTCCGACAGCCGCACGATCACCGGCTTGGGCCAGAACGCCGCCGCGATCGTCGCGACGCCCTCGGCCACCTTGTCGACGTAGAACGCCCTGGGCGACGCATGGCCGCGCGCCACCGATTCGACCGCCTTCTTCAGATCGGCATCGACGTTCGGATAGTCAAGCACCGCCTTGGGATGGACGCCGATCATGTTGTTGATGATGAACTCCAGCCGCGCCAGGCCGACGCCGTGGTTGGGCAGCTGGCAGAAGTCGAACGCCAGCTGCGGGTTGCCGATGTTCATCGTGATCTTGGTCTTGATCGGCGGCATCTCGCCGCGCAGCACTTCGCTGACCTCGGTCTCCAGCAGCCCGTCGTAGATGAAGCCGGTGTCGCCCTCCGCGCAGCTCACCGTGACCAGGGTCCCTTCCTTGAGCTTCTCGGTGGCATCGCCGCAGCCGACCACCGCCGGGATGCCGAGCTCGCGCGCGATGATTGCCGCGTGGCAGGTGCGGCCGCCCCGATTGGTGACGATCGCGCTGGCCCGCTTCATCACCGGCTCCCAGTTCGGGTCGGTCATGTCGGTCACCAGGATGTCGCCGGCCTGCACCTTGTCCATCTCGCTCAGGCTGTGCACCAGCCGCACCGGGCCGGTCCCGATCTTCTGGCCGATGGCGCGGCCTTCGACGATCACGTTGCCCCTGCCCTTGAGCTTGTAGCGCAGTTCGGCCTTGCCGTTCTGCTGGCTCTTCACCGTCTCGGGCCGGGCCTGCAGGATGTAGATCTGACCGTCGCTGCCGTCCTTGCCCCACTCGATGTCCATCGGACGCTGGTAGTGCTCCTCGATCACCAGCGCGTACTTCGCCAGCTGTTCCACCTCGGCGTCGGTCAGGCTGTAGCGGTTGCGCTGCTCCAGCGCCACGTCCACCGTCTTGACCAGCTTGCCGCCGGCCCGCTTCTCTTCGGGCGTGGTGAACACCATCTGGATCAGCTTCGAACCCAGGTTGCGGCGGATCACGGCCCGGTTGCCGGCCCTGAGCATCGGCTTGTGGACGTAGAACTCGTCGGGGTTCACCGCACCCTGCACCACCGTCTCGCCCAGGCCGTAGCTGGAGGTGATGAACACCACCTGGTCGAAGCCCGACTCGGTGTCGATGGTGAACATCACGCCGGCCGCGCCGAGGTCGCTGCGGACCATGCGCTGCACGCCGGCCGACAGGGCGACGTCGGCATGGGCGAAGCCCTTGTGGACGCGGTAGCTGATGGCACGGTCGTTGTACAGCGAGGCGAACACCTCGCGCATCTTGTGCAGCACCTCGTCGATGCCGATCACGTTCAGAAAGGTTTCCTGCTGGCCGGCAAAGGACGCGTCCGGCAGGTCTTCTGCGGTGGCCGACGAACGCACGGCGAAGCTCGCCCCGACATTGGCGGCTTCGAGCGCCTTGAACGCCGTGCGGATGCTCTGATCGAGGTCATCCGGAAAGGGCTGGGCTTCGATCCAGCCGCGAATTTCGGCGCCGGCGGCGGCCAGCGCGCGCACGTCTTCGGTGTCGAGGGTCGTCAGTCGCTTCTCGATGCGGTCGGCCAGCCCGCCGTGGGCGAGGAACTGGCGGAAGGCGTGGGCGGTGGTGGCGAAGCCCGTCGGCACGCGAACCCCCTGGGGCAGCTGGGAGATCATCTCGCCGAGGCTGGCGTTCTTGCCGCCGACCGCCTCGACGTCGCTCATTCTCAGGTTTTCAAACGGAACGACCAGGGCGGTCGCATCGAACAGTGCAGACATGGGAAAACTCCGGAAGTTGAAACCTGACGGGCGCGGACGGGGCGCGCTGGCGCATGGCACGGGCTGCGGCTTTGTTTTTGTTCGAGGTGGCCGGAGCGGTGCATGGCTTGAATCGATAATTGCGGTCATTGTAGGCGTCGCCGTGTCCCGTTCCGGCCGACGCCGGCCCGGCAACCTGACAGGCGATCCATGCACACCCGTACCGTTTTCTTCCTGTCCGACGGCACCGGCATCACGGCCGAAACCTTCGGCAACGCGATCCTGGCCCAGTTCGAATTCAAGCCGCGTCACGTGCGGCTGCCGTTCATCGACAGCGTGGACAAGGCTCACCAGGTGGTGCGGCAAATCAACCACACGGCCGAACTCGAGGGCCGCAAGCCGGTCGTCTTCACCACGCTGGTCAACGTGGAAATTCTGCAGGTGATCGAGGAAGGCTGCAAAGGCATGCTGCTGGACATGTTCGGCACCTTCGTGCGGCCGCTGGAGATCGAGCTGGGGATGAAGTCCAACCACCGGATCGGCCGCTTCTCGGACGTCAGCAAGAGCCAGCAGTACCACGACCGGATCGAGGCCATCAACTTCAGCCTGGCGCACGACGACGGCCAGTCCAACCGCGACCTCGAATCGGCCGACGTCATCCTGGTGGGCGTGAGCCGCAGCGGCAAGACGCCGACATCGCTCTACCTGGCGATGCAGCACGGCCTGAAGGCGGCGAACTACCCGCTGATCCCGGAAGACTTCGAGCGTCGGCAGCTGCCGCCGGCGCTGGAGCCGCACCGCAAGAAGATCTTCGGCCTGTCGATCCTGCCGGAGCGGCTGGCCGAGATCCGCCACGAGCGCAGACCCAACTCGAACTACGCGGCGCTGGAGAACTGCCGCAACGAAGTGGCCGAGGCCGAAGCCATGATGCGGCGCTCGGGCATCCGCTGGCTGTCCACGACGACCAAGTCGATCGAGGAGATCGCCACCACCATCCTGCAGGAGATCCAGCCCGAGCGGCTGGAGTACTGAGCGCCCTGCGGGGCCCGGCTCAACTGCGGCTGTCCCACTGGTTGAGCGCCGGCCTGAGGGTGGATTCGAGGGTGGCGGCCAGCGCCTGCAACTGCGCATGCTCGCCGCAACGCGCCGCCTCGGCCATGGCCTCGAGCGAGGCGATGGACTTGTCGATGTCGCCATACCCGATGGCACGCTCGGCCCGGGCCCACCAGAGCACCGCATGCAGCCAGCTGTTGGCCGGCAGCCGGCGGGACCGTTCGAGGCAGGCCAGGTAGAAAGCGTCCGCCGCCTCGGTGTGGCCCCAGCGGCTGGCAATGAAGCAGCAGCTGAAATCAAGCAAAACGAAAGCGATGTCGCGGATGCCCGGGTTGAAGCAGCCAACCTTGCCGGTGGCGGCCATGGTCCGCGCCCGCGACACCAGCTGTTCCAGTTCGGACAGGTCGGCGGCGCCGCCGTGAACCTTGCGCTCGGCGTCGACGATGCGCAGCACTTCGACAAAGCACAAGTTCACCAGCGGCTGGAAGCCCACGGACGCGTCGCCGGCCTGGTCGGCGAACCAGATGGAAGCTTCCAGCACGCGGCGCGCGGTGGCGAAGTCGCCGGCCCAGAACGAGGCCACGCCAAGGTAGTTCATGCCGCAGGCGTGGCCCAGCGGCGCAGCGGAAGCGTGGCGCAGCGCGATGCCGTCGTCGGCGGCCTGCAGCGCCTGCGCGTCCAGTCCGAGCGCGCTGGCGCTGTAGCTGAGGATGGCCAGTGCTTCGGCCTGGCCGGTGGCATTGGAATCGGCGACGAACAGGCGGCTGGCACGCGCACTGGTCAATCGCGCGAGGCTGAAACGCGACTCGAGGACATAGGCGTGGCTCAGGACCAGCGCCGCCTCGGCCTGCGTGGACCGGTCGTCGGCGCGGGCGCCGCGCACCAACGCGCGCTGCGCCAGCCGCCGGACCCTGCGCGTCTTGCCGATGCGCAGCGCAGCATGGGCCGACAGCAGATCGTGCCGGGTCAGGCCGTTGACGATGGAGGACGAGCGCGCCCGCAGCGGCGGCTGCGCCTGGGCCGGCTCACCCGAAAGGGCGAGCGTGGCGAGATTCGATTGCTGCGCTGTTGTGCGGATGTCCCCTGCTGCGGACATCGCGCCGCATTGCTGTGGCACGCCGGCTCCAGAAGTTGTGTTTGATTGCCAACCCATCCTACCCAGAGCGGATGAGGCGCCGGAGGTGAATAAGTCACAAAGAAAACATTGCTGTACAGGCGAGTGGCGCAGATGGGACGCAATGCACGCACGACGAGCAGTTCGTACTACTCCGATGGGAGCAGCGCGCGGCCGAACCACCTCGCCCGCAGGCGGCGCGATGCGCGCAGCAGCGGCTGTTCGACCAGCCGGAAGCCGAGCCATCCATACACCAGGACTGCCGCCAGCATCAGCAGCACGGCCAGCGTGTTGTCGCCCAGACTGTCGGGCACTGGCGTCGTCAGCTGCCAGAGCCGTCCAATGGTCCCGAGCACCAGCACGTGCGACAGGTAGACCGTGTAGGAGATGTCGCCGACAAAGCACAGCGACCGAGGGACCGCCATCTTGCCGGCGGACTCGAGCGTCACCACAGACAGCAC
>JACMQP010000455.1 GCA_014376915.1 Ramlibacter sp. | reverse complement strand
TCGCTCGAGGTGATCGCCGTGACGGGTTGGTTTCGCGCCGAGGGACCGTCGCCGACGGTCCAGACGCAGACCCAGTCGCAAGCGCAGGCGCAGGCCGCAACGGTGCCGGTCGCGCAACTGGCGGTCCCGGTTGCGGCCCAGCCCGCCAGCCACGAGGACAGCTACTACGCCCAGCTGCGCTCGCGCATCCGCTGGGTCGGAACGCGCATCGGCGACAGGGAGCTGCTGACGCCCGACGCCAGCTCGCGCGTGCTGCTGGCCAGGTCGGCCGCCGAACGGGCCGGGCTGAACGAAGTGGGGCTGAGCTTCAAGGACGTGTACGGCATCATCAACGCCGAGACCTCGTGGATCCCGCGCATGGGCGCCAGCAAGGACGGCACGCCCAACCTGGGTTTGGCGCAGTTCGAACCGGCCACGGCCCGCGCACTGGGCCTGCGCAACCCCAACGATCCGGTGGAAGCGATCCATGTCGCCGCACTGCACATGAAGGACGCGGCCGAGTGGAGCGCCAACCGCATCGCCGGCCTCAAGCTCGGCGCCGACGAGCGTGCCCAGAAGCTGCGCGAAGGCGTGTCGATCTTCTACAACCTGTCGACCAAGGGCCGCAACCGCTGGAACGGCACCAACACCGCCAGGCTGCCGATCGAGACCCGGCTCCACATCCGCAATGCCGCCACCGGCGCGCAGGTGGCCGCCCAACTGGCGCACCAACTGGACACGCGCCAGGCCTCGTCCGGCTTCACGCTGGCCGGCGGCTAAGCCTGCGGCCTGGACGGACCGGCCCTTATGATCGGGCGATGCAAGCCCCGGCTCCCCGGATCGCCCTGATCCATGCGACGGCATTGGCCGTCCCCCCCATTGCAGCGGCGTTCGACCGCCATTGGCCACAGGCTCGCCGCATGAACCTGCTGGACGACAGCCTGTCGGTCGACCGCGCCGAAGCGGGCCAGCTCACGCCCCCGATGACGCAGCGCTTCATCACCCTGGCCGGCTACGCCAAGAAAACCGGCTGCGATGCCATCCTCTTCACCTGCTCCGCCTTCGGCCCCGCGATCGAAGCGGCGGGTTTCGCGGTGGGCCTGCCGACGCTCAAGCCCAACGAAGCGATGTTCGAACAGGCGCTGGAGCAATCCGCGAAAGCCGGTGGCAAGCTGGGCCTCATCGCCACCTTCGAAGCCTCCATCCCCTCGATGTCTGCGGAGCTGCAGCAGATGGCGCAGCAACGCGGCCAGCGCATCGACCTGCGCACGGTCTTCGTGTCCGAAGCGATGCAGGACCTGGCCGAAGGCCGCGCCACGCAGCACCACCAGAAGGTCGCCGACGCCGCGCGGACGCTGGCCGGCTGCGACGTCGTCATGCTGGCCCAGTTTTCGATGGCCGACGCGCTACCGCCGGTGCAGCAGGCCCTGTCCTGCCCGGTGCTGAGCAGCCCCGACTGCGCCGTGCTGGCGCTGAAAAGAAGAATCAACGATGGCTGAATCCAGGGTTCCGTACGCGCGCCTGCGCGAGTTCATGACGCTGGCTCTGACGCGCCTGGGCCTGCCGGCCGCGGATGCCGAAACGGTCGGCGGGCTGATGGCCGACGCGGAGCTGCAGGGCTCGGACGGCCACGGCGTGATCCGCCTGTTGCCATATGCGCGGCGCATCCGCGCGGGCGGCATCAACCTCGCCCCCGACATCAAGGTGCTGCAGGAGCGGCCCGGCATGGCGCTGCTCGATGGCGACAACGGCATGGGTCACCTGGTGATGAAAAAGGCCGCGGAGATCGCGATCGGGAAGGCGCGCACCTGCGGCATCGCGTGGGTCGGCGCGCGCCTGAGCAACCACGCCGGCCCGGCGTCGCTGTACGCGCGGATGCCGATGGCGCACGACATGATCGGCCTGTATTTCGCCGTCGGCAACGCCAACCACCTGCCGCCGTGGGGCGGGCTGGACATGCTGCTGTCCACGAATCCGATCGCCGTCGGCGTGCCGGCCGGTGAGGGGCCGCCGGTGGTGCTGGACATGGCGACCACCGTCGCCGCCTACGGGAAGGTCAAGGCCAAGGCCCAGCGCGGCGAGCAGATGCCGGTCGGCTGGATGATCGACCGGCTCGGTGAGCCGCTGACCGACCCCAGGCGTGCTGAGGAAGGCTTCCTGATGCCGATCGGCGGCTACAAGGGCTATGGCCTGTCGCTGATCGTCGGCCTGCTGGCCGGCACGCTGAACGGTGCGGCGATGGGCAGCGAAGTGATCGACTTCAACAAGGACGACACCAGCACCACCAACACCGGCCAGGCCATTATGGCAATTGATGTCAGCGCGTTCGGCGATGTCGCCGGCTTCAAGGCGCGGGTCGACAAGCTGGTGCGCGAGATGCGCGGCAGCGAGCGCATGCCGGGCGTCGAGCGCATCTGGCTGCCAGGCGAACAGAGCCACGAGAAGCGTGCGACCAACGCGCGCGAGGGCATCGCCATCGGCCCGGTGCTGCTCAAACAGCTGGACGCCTTCGCGGACGACATGGGGATTGCACGCCTGCAGGCCACCTGAATCTTTTCCGGAGACAACAAACCATGACAACGATTCGCCGCCGCCATCTTGCAACCCTGCTGTGCGCCGCCCTCGGCAGCGGCCTCGCCTGGGGCCAGCCCCTGCCGTCCGGCTATCCGAACAAGCCGATCCGCATGATCGTGCCGCTGGCCGCCGGCAGCGCCGTGGACGCCGCGGCCCGCATCGTGGCGCAGAAGATGGGCCAGAACATGGGCCAGGCGATCGTGATCGAAAACCAGGCCGGCGCTGCCGGCCTGATCGGCGCCGCCACCGTGGCGAAGGCCGCGGCCGACGGCTACACCCTGGGCGGCTTCAACGACAGCATCATGACCATGCTGCCGAACCTGCAGGCGAAGATGCCTTGGGACATCCTGAAGGACTTCGATCCGGTGTCGTTGGTGGCCACGGTGGAATGGGGCCTGGTGGTGAACGCCGAAGGGCCGCTGCGCAGCGCCGCCGACCTCATCGGCGCGGCGCGGCAGGCACCCGGCAAGATCAACTACGGCACGGGCGGCAACGGCAGCCCGCAGCACATCGCGATGGCGCTGTTCGCGTCGCAGGCCAGGCTGCAGATGACGCACGTGCCGTACAAAGGCGCGACCCAAGCCGCGATGGGAGTCGCAGGCAAGGAAGTGGACGCCGCGTTCCAGGGCATCGCCACCGTCAACGCGCTGGTCAAGGCCGGCAAGCTGCGGCTGGTCGGCGTCACCACGCCGCGCCGCATGCCGCAGTTCCCCGACGTGCCGACGGTGTCTGAATCGGGCCTGCCGGGCTTCGAATTCAATTCGTGGTTCGCGATGATGGCGCCGGCCGGCACGCCCAAGCCGATCCTGCAGTACCTGAGCGCTGAAGTGACCAAGGCGCTGGCCGATCCCGAAGTGCGCGAAAAACTGACCGCGCAAGGCCTGACGCCGCGCGGCACCACGCCCGACGACCTGGGCAAGGCGATGCGCGTGCAGTTGACGCGTTACGGCGATCTGATCAGGCAGAACGGAATCACGGCGGAGTAACGAATGTCATCCCGGACTTGGTCCGGGATCCAGACGCGCGGCCGGCTGGCCTTTCGCTGGGCCTTTGGCGAGAATGCAGCATCCAACAACGGAGACGCATTCCATGGCCCGAAAGATGTTCAAGCAGTGGCTTCCCCTCCTGGCGCTCGCGCCGGCCTTGCAGGTTGCGACCGCGCC
>JACMQP010000067.1 GCA_014376915.1 Ramlibacter sp. | reverse complement strand
CAGAAGCGGGCCGTTGAGCCCCCCCTGCGATGCTGGCGTCCGCTGCCAGCCGCCTCTCTGTTGAGTGCTGTTATCCGTTGACCTGGCGGATCACCGTGGCGGCGGGCACGACCGCCGGATTGGATTCCACCCACTTGCGCACCCGCTCGGCGTCGCCGATGCGGCTCAGTTTTCCAGCCGAATCCAGGAACACCATGATCAGCTTGCGGCCGGCGATCCTGACCTGCATCACCAGGCACTGACCCGCTTCGGAGATGTATCCGGTCTTCTGCAGACCGATGTCCCAGTTCTGGTTCTTCACCAGGCGGTTGGTGTTGTTGAAGCTCAGGGTCCGGTTGCCGACGGCGACCTGATGGCCCGGTGAAGTCGACAGCTCACGCACCTTGGGGTCGTTGTAGGCGGCGCTCACCAGCCGGGCCAGATCATGCGCGCTCGACTGGTTGCGGCTAGACAGGCCAGTGGGCTCGACATAGCTCGTATCGTTCATGCCCAGCCCCTTGGCCTTCGCATTCATGAGTCCGACGAAGGTGGACAAGCCACCGGGGTAGGTGCGGCCCAAGGCGTGGGCGGCGCGGTTTTCGCTGGACATCAGCGCCAGGTGCAGCAGTTCGCCGCGGCTGAGCGAAGTGCCGACTCGCAGGCGCGAACTGCTGCCTTTTTCCGTGTCGACGTCGTCCTGGGTGATCTCAATCATCTCCTCCATCGGAAGCCTGCCTTCGCTCAAGACCAGTCCGGTCATCAGCTTGGTCAGCGATGCGATCGGCAGCACGGCTGAATCGTTCTTGCTCAGAAGCACTTCACGGGTGTCCTGGTCGATCACCAGGGCAACGCTGGACTTCAGGTCGAGCTGGTCGGCGGTGCCATGCAGGCCGGCCAGTTGGCCGAAGGAAGGTCTTGTGGCCGCTGCAACCACCCGAATGGCGGAACGGCGCTTGGCGACGATGAAGGTGCGGCTGACGCGGCGCTTGGCACTGGGCGAGGACTGCTTTTCGACCGTTACGGCCTGCCGTTTGGCGGCTTGCGCCGGGACGGAAACAAACGCCAGGCCCACGGCCAAGAGTGCAAGTATTTGTAGAAGCCGGTTCAAAGTTGTGCGCATTTGAAAAAGTGGTTTCGACGGCATCGACAGACTCCTGAAACGCTACAGCAGAGCGCAAAGTTTACCGCGGCCTGAAAAGTTACACAAGATCAATGACTTAGGAAGGATTCCTCACTTTCCTCTGAAATAACACAAATAACTACTACCCTTGCGCAGCAACCCGCTCAGCTTTGCTCTGTAACTTGTTGAGCGCACTGAGATATGCCTTTGCAGACGCCACCACGATATCGGGGTCTGCACCGACGCCGTTGACGACCCGGCCCGAGTTCTGCAGCCGGACAGTGACCTCGCCCTGGCTCTCGGTCGAACCGCTGATCGCGTTCACCGAATAAAGCACCATCTCCGCGCCGCTGCGCACGTGGGACTCGATGGCCTTGAGCGATGCATCCACCGGGCCGTTTCCGTCCGACTCGCTCCGCACCTCCTTGCCCTGGACGGTGAAAACCACCGCGGCGTGCGGTCGCTCGCCGGTTTCGCTGTGCTGCGACAGCGAGACGAAGCAGAACTGTTCGTTCTCTTGCCTCACGCTTTCGTCGCTGACGAGCGCGAGAATATCCTCGTCGTAGATGTCGCTCTTGCGGTCGGCGAGCTCCTTGAAGCGGGCGAAAGCCGTGTTGATGTCGGCCTCACTCCCGAGCGCGACACCCAGATCCTGCAGCCGCTGCTTGAAGGCATTGCGACCCGACAACTTGCCCAGCACGATCTTGTTGGCGCTCCAGCCCACATCCTCGGCCCGCATGATCTCGTAGGTGTCGCGGGCCTTGAGCACGCCGTCCTGGTGGATGCCGCTGGCATGGGCAAAGGCGTTGGCGCCGACCACCGCCTTGTTCGGCTGGACCACGAAACCGGTGGTCTGGCTGACCATCCGGCTGGTCGCCAGAATGTTCCGGGTGTCGATGTTCACGTCCAGGCCGTAGTAGTCCCGGCGGGTCTTCACGGCCATCACGATCTCTTCGAGCGAGCAGTTGCCCGCGCGTTCGCCCAGGCCGTTGACAGTGCACTCCACCTGGCGCGCGCCGCCGAGCTTGACGCCGGCCAGCGAATTGGCCACCGCCATCCCCAGGTCGTTGTGGCAATGCACCGACCAGATGGCCTTGTCCGCGTTGGGGACCCGCTCGCGCAGGGTCTTGATGAAGATGCCGTACAGCTCTGGCACCGCGTAGCCCACGGTGTCGGGAACGTTGATGGTGGTCGCGCCCTCTGCGATCACCGCCTCGATCACCCGGCACAGAAAATCGACGTCGCTGCGGTAGCCATCTTCCGGCGAGAACTCGATGTCACCGCACAGGTTGCGGGCGAACCTCACCGACAGCCTGGCCTGCTCCAGCACCTGCTCGGGCGACATCCGCAGTTTCTTTTCCATGTGCAGCGCGGACGTTGCAATGAAAGTATGGATGCGCGCCCGGGCGGCGCCCTTGAGCGCTTCGGCTGCCCGGGAAATGTCCCGGTCGTTGGCGCGCGCCAGCGAGCAGACCGTCGAATCCTTGATTGCCCCCGCGATCAGTTGCACCGCCGCGAAGTCGCCGTTGGAGCTGGCGGCAAAGCCGGCTTCGATTACGTCGACCTTCAGGCGTTCGAGCTGGCGCGCGATCCTCAGCTTTTCGTCCTTGGTCATCGACGCGCCGGGCGATTGCTCGCCGTCGCGCAAGGTGGTGTCGAAAATGATCAGTTGGTCTGCCATGGTGCTTTCCTTTCGTCAGTCGCCGCTGGCGGCGGTCGCTTCGTTCGCTCGCCGGGCCTGGGCCCGCTGCAGGCCCGAGACGATCGCCTTGAGCGAGGCCGAAACGATATTGGCATCGATGCCAACACCGAACAGCGTCTGCTGCCCGACCCGCAACTCGAGATAGGCCACGGCCTGGGCATTGGCGCCCGAGCCGGTCGCGTGCTCATGGTAGTCGAGCACGCGCAGGCTTTCGCCGGTCGCCGCGGCCAGCCCGGCAACGAAGGCGTCGATCGGCCCCGTGCCAGCGCCCTGGATGCTCAGGCGCTGTTCGCCTACGATCACATCGGCCGCCAGCTTGACCTGCGGACCGGCGGCGCTCCGCGCCTCCTCGAGCAGCTGGTGCGTCGGCGCCGGGGTGTCGCGCACGCGGTATTCGCGCTCGAACAGCTGGAACAGGTCCTGCGCTGTCAGCTCCTTGCCGGTCGCGTCCATCACGGTCTGCACCACCTGGCTGAACTCGATCTGCAGGCGGCGCGGCAATTCCAGGCCATATTCGCTCTCGAGCAGGTAGGAGATGCCGCCCTTGCCCGACTGGCTGTTGACCCGGATCACCGCCTCGTAGCTGCGCCCCAGGTCCTTGGGGTCGAGCGGGAGATACGGCATATCCCAGATGTCGCCTTCCTTGCGGTCGGCAAACGCCTTCTTGATAGCGTCCTGGTGCGAACCGGAGAACGAGGTGTAGACCAGGTCGCCCGCATACGGATGGCGCGGATGCACGGGCAACTGGTTGCAATGCTCCACGGTGCGCCGGATCTCGTCGATGTCCGAGAAGTCGAGCCCGGGATCGACGCCCTGGCTGTAAAGGTTGAGGGCCACATTCACCAGATCGAGGTTGCCGGTGCGCTCGCCGTTGCCGAACAGGCATCCTTCCAGGCGATCGGCGCCGGCCATCACCGCGAACTCACCCGCCGCCGTGCCGGTGCCGCGGTCGTTGTGCGGATGGACCGACAGCACGATCGAATCGCGCCGCGCCAGGTTTCGGTGCATCCACTCGATCATATCGGCGAAGATGTTGGGAGTGCAGTGCTCCACCGTCGAAGGCAGGTTGACGATGCACTTGCGCGCCGGAGTCGGCCGCCACACGTCGGTGACAGCGTCGACCACGCGCCTGGAGAATGCGAGCTCGGTCCCGGAGAACATTTCCGGCGAGTACTGGAAGGTCCATTGCGTGCCGGGCTGCTGCGCCGCCAGTTCGACGAACAGGCGCGCCTGGCTGGTGGCGAGATCGACGATGCCGTCTTCGTCCAGCCCCAGTACCACCTTGCGCATCACCGGCGAGGTGGCGTTGTACAGGTGGACGATCACGCGCTTCGCGCCCTGCAGCGCCTCGAAGGTGCGGCGGATCAGCGGCTCGCGCGCCTGCGTCAGCACCTGGATCGTCACGTCGTCGGGGACCAGGTTGTCATCGATCAGCTTGCGGACGAACTCGAATTCGACCTGCGATGCCGAAGGAAAGCCGACTTCGATCTCCTTGAAGCCGATCTCCACCAGCGTCTGGAACATGCGCAGCTTGCGGGGAATATCCATCGGCTCGATCAGGGCCTGGTTGCCGTCGCGCAGGTCGACGCTGCACCAGACGGGAGGACGCGTGAGGACCGCGTCGGGCCAGCTCCGGTCGGTGAGTCGCACCGGGGGAAAGGCGCGGTACTTGCTGGCAGGTTGCTTCAACATGGTGGGTCTCTCTCAGGGTTTCAGTCAATCCCGCAGCCCCAAAACAAAACGGCCCGCTGCAGGTGCAAACGGGCCGTTGATCGGGTGCGCGCGCGCTACCGTCTCCGCCCGTCGGGGGATAGCAGTAGCGCCAGCGAAATTGAGTTCATGTGCTTAAATGTATCACAGCTCTTCCGGCCCTCGCACGGGTGCGGGCTCAGCGGTGCAATCCGCTTTCTTCCGGCTCGTCGGTGGAGGTGCTGATGACGCTGGTGCGCTGGCCCTTGGCCTTGCGCCAGCCGTAGACGCCATAGCCGGACAGGCCATACACCACGAAGATGGAGAACAGTACGATCGGCGGGTCGATGTTGATCACGGCAATGCCGAGTGCGATCATGACGATGACGGCAAACGGCACCGTCTTCTTCATCTGCACAACCTTGAAGCTGTAGAACGGCACGTTGGTGACCATCGTTAGGCCGGCATACAGCGCGACAGCGAACATCACCCACGCAACCTCGTAGCCCTTGACGCCGAGGTCGTTCATCACCCAGATGAAGCCCGCAACCAGGGCGGCAGCGGCCGGGGATGGCAGGCCCTGGAAATAACGCTTGTCGACAACAGTGGTGTTGACGTTGAAGCGGGCCAGCCGCAGCGCCGCGCAGGCGCAATAGACGAACGCTGCGACCCAGCCCCAACGCCCCAGACCCTTGAGGCCCCATTCGTAGGCGATCAGGGCCGGAGCCGCACCGAACGACACCATGTCGGACAGCGAGTCCATCTGCTCGCCGAACGCGCTTTGCGTGTTCGTCATGCGCGCGACCCAGCCATCCAGTTTGTCCAGCACCCCGGCGCAGAAGACACCGGCCGCGGCCAGGTCGAAGCGGCCGTTCATCGCCATCACCACGGCATAGAACCCGCCGAACAGCGCCGCCAACGTGAACAGGTTGGGCAGGATGTAGATGCCCTTGCGGCGCTTGCGCACCACGATGCCCTCGGGAACATCGCCAGGTTGGGAATCGGAGCCGTCTTGCATGGCGCAAGTGTAAGTCGGCTTTCCGTCATCCACCCGGTCAGTTTTTCGTCTGGTCGACCAGCTTGTTCTTCTTGATCCAGGGCATCATCGCGCGCAGCGTTTCGCCCACGGTCTCGATCTGGTGCTCGGCCATCAGGCGGCGCCGCGACAGCAGCGTCGGCGCTCCAGCGCGGTTTTCCAGGATAAAGTTCTTGGCGTATTCGCCGGTCTGGATGTCCTTCAGGATCTGCTTCATCACCTTCTTCGTTTCGTCCGTGATGATGCGCGGGCCGGACACGTATTCGCCGTATTCCGCGTTGTTGGAGATCGAGTAGTTCATGTTG
>JACMQP010000066.1 GCA_014376915.1 Ramlibacter sp. | reverse complement strand
GCCCAGCCCGCGCCGGCTGTCGGTCGGGCTGGACCGGGATCGCCTCGCGATGCTGCTGGCCGTGCTGCACCGCCACGCCGGCGTCGACTGCCTGGACCAGGATGTGTTCGTCAATGCGGTGGGCGGCGTCCGTATCAGCGAGCCAGCCGCCGACCTCGCCGTGGTGCTCGCCATCACGTCCAGCCTGCGCGGCCGGCCCCTGCCCAAGGGCTTCATCGCTTTTGGCGAAGTCGGCCTGGCCGGTGAAGTGCGGCCGGCGCCGCGCGGGCAGGAGCGGTTGCGTGAGGCGGCCAAGCTCGGCTTTTCGGTGGCCGTGGTGCCCAAGGCCAACGCACCCAAGAAGGGCGCGCGCGACATCGAGGGCCTGACGATCCACGCCGTCGACCGGGTCGAGGAAGCGATGGAAGTCGTCCGCAGCCTCGCATAGGACAATCCACCCCATGAATTTCCAAAGAATCGTTGTGCCGGTGCTCGGCGTCGCGCTGGTTGCGCTGGCCTGGCGCAGCTACGGCTGGGCCGGCGTCGCCCTGGTGGTCGGCGGCATCGTGATGTGGGCGCTGCTGCACTTCAACCGCTTGATGCAGGCGCTCAAACGGGCGGCGAACCGGCCGATCGGCTACGTCGACAGCGCCGTGATGCTCAACGCCAGGCTGAAGCCGGGCGTCAACCTGCTGCACGTGATGTCGATGACCAGGGCGCTGGGCGAACTGCTGTCGCCGAAGGACCAGCAGCCGGAAATCTACCGCTGGACCGACGCCGGCGAGTCGCACGTCACCTGCGAATTCACTGGCGGGAAACTGGTGAAGTGGGTGCTGGTGCGGCCGCCGGCCCCAGCCGTTGCCACAGATAGCTGAATTCCAGCGCCTGCAGGTTGGCGCGCTGGGCGTTGTCCGCCGCGCCGCCATGGCCGCCCTCGATGTTCTCGTAGTACAGCACCTGGTGCCCCTGCTCCAGCATGCGCGCGGCCATCTTGCGCGCATGGGCCGGATGAACTCGGTCGTCTCGGGTGCTGGTGGTGAACAGCACTTGCGGATAAGCGACCTCGGCCCTGACGTTGTGGTACGGCGAATATCTGGAGAGATAGGCCCACTGCGTGGGCTGGTCGGGGTCGCCGTATTCCGCGACCCAGCTTGCGCCCGCCAGCAGCTTGTGGAAGCGCGCCATGTCCAGCAGCGGCACCTTGCAGACCACCGCGTTGAACAGGTCCGGCCGCTGGGTCAGCACCGCGCCGACCAGCAGGCCGCCGTTGCTGCCGCCCATCATGCCCAGATGCCTGGGTGACGTGATCCGGCGGGCGATCAGGTCCTGCGCCACCGCGATGAAATCGTCGTAGCTGCGCTGCTTGTTGGCCTTGATCGCGGCGGTATGCCAGTCGGGCCCGAATTCACCGCCGCCGCGGATGTTGGCGATCACGAACACGCCGCCCCTGGCCAGCCAGGCGCTGCCGAAGGCGCTGCTGTAGACCGGCTGCTGGCTGATCTGGAAGCCGCCGTAGCCGTAAAGCACGGTCGGATTGGCGCCGTCGGCGACGGCACCCCTGGGCAGCACGAGGAAGTAGGGAACGCGGGTGCCGTCCCTGCTCACGGCGAAATGTTGTTCCACCTTCATGCCCTGCGCGTCGAAGAAGGACGGCGAGCGCTTGAGCACCTGCGGGCTGTCGCTGCCGGTGCGGGCGAGATAGAGCGTGGCGGGCGTCAGGAAGTCCTCGTAGTCGACGAGGTACGACTCGGCCAGGTCGTCGGCGGCCAGCGCGCCGTCGTGCAGCGACGTGACCGACAGCCGGCCGGGGAAGGGCGACTTCACTTCGCGGCGCAGCCAGCGGCCGTCCACCGCATGCAGTTCTTCGATCCGGCTGGCAACGTTGTCCTGTAGGGTCAACAGCACGTGGGAGCGGGTGAAGGCGATCCCGCCCTGCACCAGCGCCCGCGCCGCCGTCGGCTCGAACAGCAACTGGAACTTGCGTTCGCCCCGCATGAAAGCATCGAAATCGGTGGCCAGCAGCGAACCCGCGGCGTAGGTCGTGCCATCGACGGTGTAGGCGCTGCGCGGCTGCAGGAAGGCCCACTGGCGATGGGCCCAGAACAGCGCGTCGACCGGCTTGTCGATC
>JACMQP010000065.1 GCA_014376915.1 Ramlibacter sp. | reverse complement strand
GCAGCGCCAGCGCTGGTTCAGCGCCGGCCTGAAATCCGGCAACGTCAAGGCCTGCGACACCTTCGGCGCCCGCAGCCTCTAGGGCTTTTTCCCGGGCATGGGCAGCCCGGTTTCGGACCGCCCATGCAGGGGAGCGCAGTCAATGAGACAATAGAAGGCTCAGATGACCGCATCCTTTTCCAACCTCTCGCTGGCCGAGCCCCTCTCGCGCGCAGTCGCCGAAATGGGCTACGAGTCCATGACCCCCATCCAGGCCCAGGCCATTCCGGTCGTCCTGACCGGCAAGGACGTGATGGGCGCAGCCCAGACCGGCACCGGCAAGACCGCGGCGTTCTCGCTGCCGCTGCTGCAGCGCCTGCTCAAACACGAGAACACGTCGACCTCGCCGGCACGCCATCCGGTCCGTGCGCTGGTGTTGCTGCCGACGCGCGAACTGGCCGACCAGGTTGCGCAGCAGGTCAAGCTTTACGCAAAGTACACCAACCTGCGCAGCGCAGTGGTGTTCGGCGGCATGGACATGAAGCCGCAGACGCTCGAACTCAAACGCGGGGTCGAGGTGCTGGTCGCCACGCCCGGCCGCCTGCTGGATCACATCGAGGCCAAGAACGCGGTGTTGAACCAGGTGGAGTACGTGGTGCTCGACGAGGCGGACCGCATGCTGGACATCGGCTTTCTGCCGGACCTGCAGCGCATCCTGTCCTATCTGCCCAAGCAGCGCACGACGCTGCTGTTCTCGGCGACCTTCTCGCCGGAGATCAGGCGCCTTGCCAATAGCTACCTGAACGATCCGGTCACGATCGAGGTCGCCCAACCCAACGCGACTGCCTCCACCGTCGAACAACATTTCTACAGCGTCAACGACGACGACAAGCGCCGGGCCCTGCGCCAGATCGTGCGCCAGCGTGGCCTGAACCAGGCCTTCGTGTTTGTCAACAGCAAGCTGGGTTGCGCCCGGCTGGCCCGCTCGCTGGAGCGCGAGGGCATGAAGACCACGGCGCTGCACGGCGACAAGAGCCAGGATGAACGCCTGAAAGCGCTGGAAGCGTTCAAGAAAGGCGAGGTCGACCTGCTGGTGGCGACCGACGTCGCGGCCCGCGGCCTGGACATCAAGGACGTGCCCGCGGTCTTCAACTTCGACGTGCCGTTCAATGCCGAGGATTACATCCACCGGATCGGCCGTACCGGACGCGCCGGTGCGTCCGGCCTGGCCGTGACCTTCGTCTCCAACAGCGACGGCCGGCTGGTGGCCGATTTGGAGAAGCTGCTGAAGAAAAAGCTCGAGATCGAGGCCATCGAATACGAAGAAGACAAGCCGCGCGGCCGCATCAACGACGGCCGCCGGGCCTGGCGCGAGGCCGGCGAGCTCGGCGATCCGCGCGACGTGCTGGACGCGCCCCCGCCCCCCGAGCGAGAACGCGAACGGTCCGCGCGGCCGCAGCGCGAGTTTCGCGCGCCGGCGGCGTCGCGCGATCCGTTCTTCGACCAGCCTTACCAGCCGCCGGCCACCGATGCGGCGCCGGCCTGGGAGAGTGGCCCGCGGCCGTCCAAGATCTCGGCCAACATCAAGCCCAAGCGCAACGTCGCCGCGCTGTTCAAGCCGGAATAGTCATTCGCCGGGCCGCCGGGCCTGGTCGCATTGCACCTGGACCAGCGACTGGCTGGCGCCCCGGCTGCTGAGCCGGGCTGCGCTGAGGCAGCCCCCCCACACGCAACCCGTGTCGAGCGACAGCAGGTCGGGCCGCTGCAGGTAGCCCAGGGTGGACCAGTGGCCAAACGCGATCGGCACACCCGCTGTCCTGCGCTCCGGCAACTCGAACCACGGCAGGCAGCCAGGCGGCGCGGCCGCGGGACCGCCGGACGCGTTCAGGTCCATCCGGCCTTCCGGCGTGCAGAAGCGCAGCCGGGTCAACGCGTTGACGATCACCCGCAACCGGTCCGCACCCTGCAGCGACTCGTCCCAGTTCGCAGGTTCGTTGCCGTACATGGTCGCCAGAAAGTCCGCCAGCCCCGGGCCGCGCAGCACGGTCTCGACTTCGGCGGCCAGCCGCAGCACCTGGTCGGCGTCCCACTGGGGCAGCACGCCGCCATGCACCATCAGCCAGCCGTCGGCCCGGATCGCCATGTGCTGGTGGCGCAGCCACTGGAGCATCGGCTCGCGGTCCGGCGC
Source organism: Ramlibacter sp. (assembly GCA_014376915.1). The sequence continues at coordinate 4,120 of JACMQP010000065.1, read as the reverse complement.
CAGCAGCACGCTGTCCATCGTGTCGTTGCGATGGGGCGCTCGCAGCCCGTGGGCCACCGCCAGCAGGCTGAGGTCGTGGTTGCCCAGGAGGCTGTGCGCCGAGCCACCCAGCGCCATCACGCGGCGTAGCACGCCAGCCGAATCCGGCCCGCGGTTCACCAAGTCACCCAGCAGGTAGAGCGTGTCCCGGCTGGAGGAGAAGCCGATTGTGTCGAGCAGCCGGGCGAGCGCCGAGTCGCAGCCCTGCACGTCGCCGATCAGGAAAGAAGCCATGTCCCGATTGTGCTTGCCCGGACTTCGATCAAGTAAAGTCCCAGCGTGTCCGACTCTGCCTGCTCTCCATGGATTTTCTGCTGATTGCGCTGCTGACCTTGCTCAATGGCGTCTTCGCGATGTCGGAGCTGGCCCTGGCGTCAAGCCGGAAAGCGCGTCTGCTGGCACTGGCCGAAGCCGGCAACGGCGGCGCCAGCGCGGCGCTCCGCCTGCTCGATCACCCGACGCGTTTCCTGTCCACGGTACAGGTGGGTATCACCTCGATCGGCGTCCTCAACGGCATCATCGGCGAGGCGGCCTTCAGCGACAAGCTGGCGCACTGGCTGCACGGGTTCGGCATCGCCGACCGGCCGTCGGAGATCGCAGCCACGGCGATCGTCGTGACACTGATCACCTTCGTCACCATCATCTTCGGCGAGCTGGTGCCCAAGCGGATCGGCCAGCTCTATCCCGAGCCGGTTGCGGTCTGGGTGTCGCGCCCGATGGCCTGGCTGGCCAGGGCCGCGGGCCCCTTCGTCAAGCTGCTGTCCACGACCACGCAGGGCACCCTCAAGCTGCTGCGGATCGACACCACGCAGAGCCGCGGCATGACCGAGGAAGAGATCGAACATAGCCTCGAAGAGGGCGTCGACGCCGGCGTGATCGAGCAGCACGAGCGCCAGATGGTACGCAACCTGTTCGACCTCGACGAGCGGCCGCTGACCTCGATGATGGTGCCGCGCTCCGAGATCGACTGGCTGGACGCGGGGGCGTCGGTGGCCGAATGCCTGCGGCAGGCCGGCCACGACGGCTCCCATTCCTGGTACCCGGTGTGCCGCGGTTCGCTCGACGACGTGGTCGGCGTGATCAGCGTGGCGCAACTGCTGCACCTCGGGCAGGGCCACGACGGTCCGGTCGCCGCGCTTTCGAAGCCGGCGCTGTTCGTGCCCGAGACGTTGACCGGGATGGAGCTGCTGGAGCAATTCCGGCAGCGCTCCGGCCGCATGGTGTTCGTGGTCGACGAATACGGCGTGGTGCAGGGCCTGATGACGCCGCACGACCTGCTGGAAGCCATCACCGGCGAGCTGCAGCCGGGCGCCCAGGCCGACGCGTGGGCGACGCGGCGCGCTGACGGCTCCTGGCTGCTCGACGGCCTGATGCCGGTGTCCGAGCTGAAAGCCCGGCTGGAGATCCGCGACCTGCCGGAGGAAGAGCGGGGCCGCTACAACACGGTCGCCGGGCTGCTGCTGGCGCTGTCGGGCCACCTGCCCCAGGTCGGCGAGCGCATCGACTGCGGCCAATGGCTGTTCGAGGTGGTGGACCTGGACGGCCGGCGGATCGACAAGGTGCTGGCCTGGCGCCGCTCCGGGGCCGGCGCCGACGCGACCGCCACGCTTGGACAAGCCTGATCCCACCAACAGGAGCAACCACCATGTCCGATGCGGTCTACTACGAAAAACCGGTGGCGCTGGACCGCGAGAAGCACCGCCGGCTCAAGGTCCGTCCGACCGGCAGTTTCGCCTTCGCGGCCCGGGCCAATTCGCTGTACCTGGCCGGCGTCGAGTTCAACGAGGCATGCAAGGATTTCGCGATCGTCTTCACCCGGATAACCAGCGGCCGTACGGTGCCGGTGGCGGTGATGGGCCTGCGCAGCCAGGAAAATCTGTTCGTGGACACCGAAGGCAAGTGGGACGCCGGCTACATTCCCGCCTTCGTGCGGCGCTATCCGTTCGTGCTGGCCGAGTTGCCGGGCCGCACCGACATGGCGGTCTGCGTCGACGAGGCCTTCGAGGGGCTGAATGCAACCGAGGGCGAGGCGCTGTTCGACGCCGGCGGCCGCGACACGCCCTTCCTGCGCAACGCGCTCGACTTCCTGGGCCGCTACCAGGCCGAATACCTGCGCACCGAGGCTTTCTGCCAGCGGCTCGAGCAGGCCGGGCTGCTGACGGAGATGAATGCGAAAGCCGACCTGGTCGACGGCCGCAGCTTCACCATCAACGGCCTGCTGATCGTCGACGAGAAGAAGCTGATGGCCATGCCCGATGCGACCGCGCTGGGGCTGTTCCGCTCAGGCGAGCTCCACCTGATCTCGATGCACCTGGCGTCGCTGTCCAACATGCAGCGGCTGGTGGACCGGATGGCGGCCCGGCGCAGCCCGCTGCAGCCGGCGCCGCGTCCGCACTGAATCTTCAGGCGGCGTTGGTGGGAGCGCGGTACTTGGCCGAGTCGGTCACGTCCACCGCGTCCTGCTCCACCAGCCGCTTCAGCAGCTGGTCGACCTCGTGCAGTTGCAGGCCGGAGTTGTTCAGGATCCAGCGGCGACTCACCGGCCGCGTGCTCATCACGGACACGGTCCGGTAGATGTCGGTGCTCATGCCGACGGACGGCAGCTTGGGCCACCGCTTCAGCCGGTAGATCAGGTGGTCCCCGGCGCATTCCGGCGCCTGGTTGCCGGCATTGAAGCGGATCAGGTTGGACAGGGACGTGAAGGTCTGGCGGGCCCAGCGGGAAAGACGGTCAACGGCGCTCGGCATCGGGCTCGTTTGTGGGCAGGAAATACAACATCGCGTGAGTGTCCTGCAGCCCCGGATTGCGCCCGTAGGCCAATGGTTGAGAGGGGCTAGGCCGATTGCCTACGGCCGCAGCCAGGCGACCGTGGCGATGCCCAGCGCGGTGAGTGCGAGCGAGCCGGCCAGATGCAGGAAGGCGATCGCCAGTGCCCAGCCGGGCCGGCCCTGCTGCAGCTGGGCGACGACTTCGGCCGAGAAGGTCGAGAACGTCGTCAGCCCACCGAGAAAGCCGGTGATGATGAACAGTCGCCACTGCGGCGATACGTTGGGCATCGCCGCGAACACCGCAACTGCCACTCCGATGAGGTAGCCGCCCAGGAGGTTGGCTGCCAGCGTGCCGGTCGGCAGGAACGGGTGGGACGGATTGAAGCGTCCGGCCAGGAACCACCGCAGCAGCGCGCCAATGGAAGCCCCAGCGCAGATGGAAAGAATGGAAGAAATCACGTTCGCCTCACGAAAAAAGCCCCTGACCATGACAGCCAGGGGCTTTTGTAAGTGGTGCCGGAGAGATGAATCGAACACCCGACCTTCTCATTACGAATGAGCTGCTCTACCGACTGAGCTACACCGGCGATCTGTCTTTTGGACAGCCCTAAATTATAACGTGAAGCAACGAGGCGCCCGCGCGGCGCGAATCTTGCGAGCCGGCAGGCCCGGCTGAGTGCACTGGTGTTACCCCTCATATCGAAAACGATAGAGTAGCGATTTCTCCCGGGGCCGGAACCGGTGTGGACAGAACCTATACTCCCCGGCTTGGATTTGCAGCGCGCTGGCGTGATGCGCTGGGCGCGGCACGTCCCCCACATTGATTTAAGGACTTATCTTGCGAACCGTTCTTCCCGCTTCCCTGTCGCGAGCGTTTGCCGCCGCGTTCCTCTGCTTCGCGTGTCTGGGTGCCTCCGTGGCACAGGCGCAGACGACCCCGCCGTCGGCTGCCGCGACCACCCCGGCCCCCGCTGGAGCTGCCGCTCCCGTTGCTGCCTCGGTTCAACCCGCATCCGCCGCCAGGAAGGGCGGCGAAGCCCTCGACAACCCGTACGGCATCGAGGCGCTATGGAAAGGCTCCGACCTGATCGCCCGCGGGGTGCTGGTGCTGCTGGCCATCATGAGCGCGGGCAGCTGGTACATCATGGTCACGAAGCTGCTGGAACAAACCAAGATGGGGCGCCATGCGCGCACCGTGGACCAGAAGTTCTGGGCGTCCGCGAGCGTCCGCGACGGTGCGGCCGGCCTGGAGAAGAACAGCGCCTACCGCTTCATCGCCGAAGCGGGCGCGCAGGCGACCACCGACCACGGTG
>JACMQP010000454.1 GCA_014376915.1 Ramlibacter sp. | reverse complement strand
CGTGTTGACGGCGTATGTGTGGGGCCTGTCCAACAAGCCGGTCGCGGCCAAACCGTGACGAAAGACGACGGCAACTGCCGTCGCGTGAAGCGAACATGAAAGTCATCCCTATCGTCCCCGCGCCGGTCGAGGTGGAGTCGCTGTACGAGGCGCAGAAGAAAATCTATCCGCGCTCGGTGCAGGGGCGGTTCGCGCGCTGGCGCTGGTTCTTCGTCGCGCTGACGCAGGTGGTCTTCTACGGCCTGCCGTGGCTGGAATGGGGCCAGCGCCAGGCCGTGCTGTTCGACCTGGGCGCGCGCCGGTTCTACCTGTTCGGGCTGGTGCTGTATCCGCAGGACTTCATCTACCTCACCGGGCTGCTGGTGATCAGCGCGCTATCGCTGTTCCTGTTCACCGCGGTGGCCGGCCGGCTGTGGTGCGGTTTCACCTGCCCGCAGACCGTGTATACGGAAATGTTCCTCTGGATCGAGCGCAAGGTCGAAGGCGACCGCAGCGCGCGGCTGCGCCTGGACGGCTCGCCGATGTCGCTTGAGAAGCTGGTCAAGAAGTGGTTCAAGCACCTGCTCTGGATCTCGCTGGCGATGTGGACCGGCTTCAGCTTCGTCGGCTACTTCACCCCGATCCGCGAGCTCGGCATGGAATTCCTGCAGACCCGGATGGGCTCGTGGGAGGTGTTCTGGGTCTTCTTTTACGGCGTTGCCACCTACGGCAATGCCGGTTTCCTGCGCGAACAGGTCTGCAAGTACATGTGCCCGTACGCGCGTTTCCAGAGCGCGATGTTCGACCGCGACACACTGATCGTGAGCTACGACACGGAGCGCGGCGAACCGCGTGGCGCCCGCTCGCGCAAGGCCGACGTGTCGGCGCTCAACCTCGGCGCCTGCGTCGACTGCACCTTGTGCGTGCAGGTCTGCCCGACCGGCATCGACATCCGCAAGGGGCTGCAGTACGAGTGCATCGGTTGCGCCGCCTGCGCCGACGTCTGCGACACGGTCATGGACAAGATGAACTATCCGCGCGGGCTGATCCGCTTCAGCACCCAGAACGCGATGGCCAAGGGCTGGACCCGCGCGCAGATCTGGACCCGGGTGTTGCGGCCGCGGGTGCTGGTCTACGCCGGCGTACTGGCCGCGCTGACGATCGGATTGCTATGGAGTCTGGCTGCGCGCACGCCGCTCAAGGTGGACGTGGTGCGAGACCGCGCCGCGCTTTCGCGCATCGTCGCCGGCGGCCGGCTGGAGAACGTCTACCGGCTGCAGGTGATGAATGCCACCGAGCAGCCGCAGCGCTACCGCATCAGCGCCACCGGCCTCGACGGCCTGGCGCTGGCAACGCCGGCCGAGTTCGAGGTCGGCCCGGCCGAGTCGCGCTGGGTGCCGGTGCGGCTGCAGGTCGTCTACGGGTCGGCCCCGCCCGGCTCGCACCCGATCGTCTTCAACGTCACGGACGCCGCCGGCCAGTCGCAGGTGAGCGAGAAATCCGTGTTTCTCGTGCCCCGCTAGGAGAAACCAACATGCATTCCAGTCCCGATCCGCAAACCCCCCCGGCGCCGCCCTGGTGGAAATTCGGCTATGTATGGCTCGTGATCTCCGGCCCGGCCGTGGTCATGGTCGCCAGCTTCGCGACACTCTGGCTGGCCCTGGCCAACCCGGAGACGCTGGTGTCCGACGACGACCGGCGCGGGGTCCAGGTCAATCGCGAACGCTCCGCCGCCCAGGTCAAGGCGCTGACACCGGCGCTGCAGGGCCGCAACCACGCGGCCACGGCCGCGCCGCAGGTCCAGCGGTAGTGTTCCGACCCACAGGAGCGACGCCATGAGCCGGACTGTCATGGGCCTTGCCTGGCCCGCCTTCATCACCGCCTGCCTGCTGGAGCTGGTGGTGTTCGCCGTGGTCGATCCGAACGACGTGCAGTGGAGCGGCCAGCCGCTGGGCCTGTCGCGCCTGGGCGTTTACTCCGCCGGCTTCTTCGTTTTCTGGCTGCTGAGCGGGGTCGGGTGCACCCTGACAGCGGTGCTGGCGCGTTCGGCCGCCGCGGTCAATGCGTGTCCGTTCCCGGTCCACGAGCGGCCGGTCGATTGCAGCAACAAGGGTTGAGCGCCGCAGTTGGCGGGCCGGGGAAATCGCTACCGTTGCTGTAAGCCTTTTCCTGCGACGCGCAGCCTGGCCCGAACTAGACTTGGCGCATCGCTTTGCCCGACGCGATGCCGCCATGACCCACCAGACCAGCATGCCCACCTCTTCGTCTTCTTCCAGCACGCCCGAGCAGCTGACGGCCGGCTATGCGCAGCTGCAGGGCTTCGACGCGGCGCTGCTCGACGCCGAGCGCAGGCTCAAGGTCGCGCACCACGATTTCACGCGGCAGCAGGGCCCCCGGCCCGACAGCGTCTACCGCGAAGTGCTGCGGCTGCGCGAGCAGTCGCGGCTGCTGCTGCAGCAGCTCGCCGACCTGTTCCTGCGCGAAGAGCACAGGTTGCCGCGTCCGGTCATCGGAACGCCGTCCAGGCGATGAGCAGGAAGCCGGCCACGGCCAGCAACGCGTGGACCACCACGATGGTCTTCGGGATGGCCAGCAATCTGGCGTGGAATGCCAGGTTGAGGTAGGCGCCGCCAAGCGCGGCCGCGGCCAGCAGCAACACCCCGATCCAGCCCGACGACGGCATGCCGTCGGCGAACCCGGCGTACAGCAACAGGGTCAGGCCGCTGCCGGCCAGCAGGCCGTGCGCCATCGCGATCCAGGACGGCGGCCGTTCGGCCCCCGAGAACCGGATGAACGCCATGAGCAGGCCGCCTGCCGCGGTGAGCGCGAGCAGGACGGTCGCCGTTTTCATCATCGTTGCCGTGTCCATGGGGTCTCCTGTGCTTCAAAGTGATTGCAGGCACTGCGCCAGGTCGGCGAGCTCCTGTGCCGACCAGCCTAAACCTTTCCGGGCGTCGTAGGTGCGGCCGACGTCGTCCAGCGTGGCGGCCGCGCACGTCGGAGTGGGGGACGACGAAGGCGGCACGGTTGATGCGGCATTGCCAATCCTTCGGACTGCTGTCGCCAGACGGGCGCCGCGCCCAAAAAAACTGACGCCAGGCGGCGTGGGGTAAATTCAGGCTTTCCACTCAACCACCCCCCGTGCCGCAGCAGACCGCCCGCCAACCCGTTTCCGTCCTGGAGCCGGCGCCATGACCCGGATCGTGATCGCCGACGACCACGCCATCGTCCGCGAGGGGCTCAAGCGCATCGTCTCGGAAGCCGGCGACCTGGTGGTGCTGGGCGAGGCCGCCGACGGCACCGAGGTGATGGAGCGGGTGCGCGAGCTCGACTTCGACGTGCTGGTGCTGGACCTGTCGATGCCGGGGCGCAGCGGCATGGAGCTGATCAAGCTGGTGAAGGCGGAAAAGCCGCGGCTGCGGATCTTGGTGCTCAGCATGCACCAGGAGCTGCAGTACGCGGTGCGGGCCATCAAGTCCGGCGCCAGCGGCTACCTGACCAAGGAGAGCGCGCCGGCCCAGCTGGTGCAGGCGCTGCGCAAGATCGCCGGCGGCGGCGCGTACATCAGCGCCGAGGTGGCCGAGCAGCTCGCCCTGGGCGCCATGCCCGGCGGCCCGGCGATCTCGCACGAATCGCTGTCGGCCCGCGAGTTCGAGGTGTTCCGGCTGCTGGCCGGCGGCATGTCGGTGACCAACATCGCGGCCCGGCTGAACCTGTCGGTCAAGACCGTGAGCACCCACAAGGCCCACCTG
>JACMQP010000453.1 GCA_014376915.1 Ramlibacter sp. | reverse complement strand
GTCACGTCGGCATAGCGAGAGAACTGCTTTTGCGCTGCGGCAGCCTCCTAAGAGGCCGCATCCACGCCCTTGGTGGCCCTGCTGGAGGCGCTGTCACCCAGGTCGCGCACTTTGTCGCTGGCGCGCTCCAGCACCTGGCTGGCGAGCTGGCGAGTGCTGTCGAGCGCAACTTCGGCGCTGGTCAAGGCCTCGTCAGCGTAGGAGGCGGAGGCGGTGCGAAGCGATTTCGTGCTCGGGGTGTTCATGGTGAATCCTTTCGGGTGATGGTGAAACAGGGGGAACCGTACCGGACGCGCCGGCCGCGTTTACAGAGGTTGCGCGCTAGCGCTTGCGAAACAGGCTGACGATGAACGTCACTACCGCCAGCACCACGAAGATGAAGAACAGGATCTTTGCGATCTCCACGGCCCCAGCAGCGATGCCGCCGAAGCCGAACAGGGCGGCAATCAACGCAATGACCAGGAACACAACGGCATAGTTCAGCATCTTCATCTTCCTTTGTTTTGGTCGGGCGCCGCGACTGCGCCGCTCCGAGGCCAACACGTAACGAAAGGATAAGTCTCATGGCCAGCCATTGCTCATCAGCGGCAGGCGTGACTGCGTGTCGGTGGCCGCGATGGATGCCTGTAGGAAAGCGCTGACACGTGGACGGGACGTTCAAGCAGTCACGGCGCTGCGTGGCAGCGTTGCGTTAATGCGGGTGCCTTCCCCCAGCACCGACTCGACCGTCAACTTGCCCCGGGCAGCTTCCACCCGGTGCTTCATGCCGGCCAGCCCGTGGGTGGACGAGCGCACTTCCGACATGTCGAAGCCCTTGCCGTTGTCCTTGATGTCGACCTCAATATGTCCGTCCTGGTTGCGCACGCTGATGTCGACCTGCTCGGCCTGTGCGTACTTGCCGATGTTGGTCAGCGACTCCTGCACCAGCCGGTACACCGTGAGCTGGCTGGATTCGTCCAGCTCCACCGCATCCAGGTTGGTGGCCACGTCGATGCCCGAGCGTTCGGCGAACTCGCGCGCCAGGATTTCCAGCGACGCTGTCAGCCCCAGGTTAAACAGCGAGGACGGCCGCAGGTCCTCGATGATGCGGCGCTTCAGGGCGATGCCGCTATTTAAGGTTTCGGTCAGGTGCTGCAGCCGCTGGGCGAATTCCGGCGCCTGGGTGCCGAGCTTGGACTTGAGCCGCGCCACGTCGAGCTTGGCAGCCGTCAGCAGGGCGCCGAGTTCGTCGTGCAGTTCGCGCGCAAGGTGGCCGCGCTCCTCTTCCCGCACCTGCTGCAGATGGGTCGCGAGTTCCGCGAGCGTGGCCGTCCGCTCGCGCACCTGGCGCTCCAGCAGGTCGCGCTCCCGCTGCAGGATCCGCTGTTGCTGCTCGCTTGCCAGCTTGAACGCGGTGCTCTGGCGCAGGTACAGGTAGAACGCCAGCAGGCCCGCCATGGCGACGGCGGCGATCCCGATGCGCGAGAGCAGCAGCGCTTTGCGTACCTGCGCTTGGCTGCGTTCCATCCGGGCGGCGCTGGCGTCGATCAGCTTGGTGGCCTGCTCGCGGATGGCGTCCATGTGTTCCTTGCCGACGTCGGTCATCAGCACGAACTTCCAGGCCTCCTCGTTGCCCTGCTTGCGCATCCGCACCGACAGGTCCATCTCGGCCAGCTTGCGCTGCACGTTGCGTCCCAGCTGGGACAGGGTGGCGAATTCGTCGGCATTGGCCGTGTGCAAGAGCCGCAGGTTGTCCAGACTCTGGGCGATCTGCGCCACTGCGGCGCTGTATGGCTCCAGATAGCGTGGGTCGCCGGTCAGCAGGTAGCCGCGCGATCCGGTTTCGGCGTCCAGGACGTGCTGCAGCAGCCGGTTCAGGGAGCCACGGTTTCGAGACGCATCGGCGATGTTGTCCAATGCGGCCCTGGACCGGTTGTAGCCGGTTTCGTTGATCACGGTCAGGATCAGGGCTGCGAGAATCGCCAGAAGCAGGCTGATGACCGGCTTCGGCATTGAAAACGATCGCATGAATATCACTCCAAACCGCCTTCGTTACGAATAAAATCGCCAATCATCACTGCGGCACCGCGAAAGAGAACCAGACATGATCAAAGTCGGAATTGTGGATGACCATGCCATCGTGCGGTCGGGACTGAAGCAGTTTTTCGCCGAACAGGTCGACCTGCGTGTCGTCGGGGAAGCCGCCAGCGGCAGGGAAGCCATCGACCTGGTCCGTACCACCGAACTCGATGTGATGGTCATGGACCTGTCGATGCCGGGCCAGAGCGGCATCGACGCGCTGGGCATGATCCGGGCCAAGGCGCCTGACGTCGGCATCCTCATCCTCTCGGGCTACCCCGAGGAACACTACGCGATGAACCTGATCCGCCAGGGCGCGAGCGGCTACCTGAACAAGGAGTGCGAGCCGATGGAGATCGTCAACGCCATCCGCACCATCGCGCTGGGCCGTCGCTACATCTCGCCGGCGGTGGCTGAGCTGCTGGCGCAGCAGCTCAATCGCAAAGAGGGCGGCGCGCCTCACGAGCAGCTTTCGGAGCGCGAATTCCAGGTGTTCCTGAAGTTGGCCAAAGGTGAAACCGCCGGCGACATCGCCAAGGCGCTGTCGCTGAGCGTCAAGACGGTCAGCACCTACCGGACCCGGCTGATGGAAAAAATGAGCCTGGCGTCGAACAGCGACCTGACGTACTACGCACTGAAGAACAAGCTGATCGACTGATTCCCGCCGCCCGCCTCATTGCGCGGGCGCGGACGGGCTGCACTGCTCCATGCAGTATTCCACCAGCGCATCGATCTCGTTTGATTTGTCGAACACCGCGTCCGCTCCCAGCTGGGCGCAGCGCTTGCGCATGTCCGCCGTCGCATAGTTGCTCAGGACCACGACCCGCTGCCCGGCGCGCCGGCCCTGGCAGGCTTCCAGCACGCCCAGGCCGCTGCCCTGCTTGAGAAAAAGGTCGACGATGGCCAGGTCCCAGTCGCCCTTGTGCCCCGCCAACCAGCCGCGCGCCTCGTTCTCGGTCTCAGCCCAGTCAAGCGCCTTGATAGATGCCAGTTCTTCGAGCGTCCCGATCAGGTTTTCGCGGATCGTGGCGTTGTCTTCGACGATGTAGGTGCGCAGTTCCACGATGGTTGGTTCTTGACGCGCGAGGGTCGCTCGCTGCGTCGCCTCCGGGATCGGCCCGGTCGGTCCTCATTTCTCCCCTGACGCTCGATTTTGCCAGCGCCCTGATGGTCGGCGCGTAGGAAGAATCCTACGGATCGGTTGTAGGTACGCGCCGACATCACGTCAGGCCCGCTGCTTGCACCGCAATCACAGCAGCGCCAGCACACTGTGGACGGAGGTTAGGAAGCATCGCGCCATGAACAGACCCACGGAACCCACACACGGAACACCTGCGATGAAGTTGCTGCTCCAATCCGCGATGATTTTTTTCGGAACCCTGATCGCCGCTGCCGTGGTGGCACTGGGCGAGCCGGTGCAGTCCGACTTCGCTTTGGCGAAGCCATCCGCGCCGACGCTGGCCGGCGTCGTGGAACTGGCCTCCAGCAAGCCCGGCGCGAACCTGCGCTGATCGCCCATGGACGCAACGACCGCAGCAGCCCCAGCGGACAAGCGTAAACCGCTCTGGGTCAAGGTGCTGGCCGGGCTTGTGGTGCTGATGCTGGCGCTGGTGGCGGCGGCCGTGTTCTTTCCCTGGGACTTGCTGCGCGGCCCGCTGAACCGCTACGTCACCGAGCGCACCGGCCGCCACTTCGAGATCACTCGCCGCCTCGACGTGAAGCTGGGACCCACCACGCGAGTGCTGGCCGACGGTGTCGAGTTCGCCAATCCCGACTGGGCCAAGGACCCGCATCTGGTCACGGCCGACGCGGCGGAGGTGGACATCCGGTTGCTGCCGTTGCTACGCGGCCGCATCGAGCTGCCGCTGGTCAAGCTGACGAAGCCGCAACTCGGTTTGCAGATCGAACCGGATGGGCGTCGCAGCTGGGCACTGGGTCGTGACACCAAGGACAAGGCCAACTTTCCGGAGATCGGTGCGCTCGTGGTCGACCAGGGCGCGATGCATTTCCTCGCGAGCGGCCGCGGCGCGGACATCCGCACCGAATTTGCGATGGACGAGCGCAGTGACGCGAAGCTGCCCCTCGCGTACAAGGCCAGGGGCACGTGGCAGAAGGAGTCCTTCACGGCCGAGGGCCGCGCCGGCAACGTCTTGAACCTGAGCGGCGTGCACACGTCGGCTTTCCCACTGGTGGTCCACGCCTCCGCCGCCCACACAACGCTCAAGGCTTCCGGCACGGTCAACAGTCTGGCGACCATGGACGGTGCAAACGCCGACGTGACGCTGCAGGGCGCCAACCTCTCGGAGCTGTACAAGCTTCTCGGCGTGGTGTTGCCGGAGACGCCGCGCTACGAGGTGCGTGGCCACCTGACCAAGGCTGGCGATGTGTGGGGCGTCACCGGCATCAGCGGCAAGTTGGGCAATTCGGACCTGACCGGGCAGATGACATACGACCATTCGCGCGACGTGCCGCTGCTCACCGGAAAGCTGCAGTCGAAAGCCCTCGATTTCGACGACCTGGCGCCGCTGGTCGGCTTGCCGGAGCAACCACGCAGTGTTGCGGCGCTGCCCAACGCCGTTGCCGGAGCACCGATGGGCCCGGCTGCAAAGGCTCGTCTCACCCTGGCGCCCGGCAAGGTCCTGCCCACCGCGTCGCTGGACCTCGCGCGACTGAAAGTGATGAACGCGGACGTGCAATACAGCGCAGCCCGCATCACCAACGTGCGCCAGCTGCCGCTCGATCGCATGAGCTTGCGGGTGAACCTCAAGGACGGTGTCCTGCTGCTTGATTCCATGAACCTGGGCATCGCTGGCGGCGAGATGACTGGACGCATGCGAATCAACGGCAACAGCGACCCGGCGTTGGCCGAAGTCAAGCTGGACGCCAGGTCGCTCGAGTTGAGCAAGCTGTTCCCGGGTTTCAAGATCACCAAGGCCAGCTTCGGCAAGATCCACGGCGTGATCGAGCTGAAGGGCCGGGGAAATTCGGTTGCCAGGATGCTGGCCGCGTCGTCCGGTAATGTCGCCATGCTCATGGGCAAGGGCGAGATCAGCAATCTGCTGCTCGAATACGTGAATCTGAATGGCGGAGAAATCATCAAATTTCTGGTTACCGGCGACAAGAACGCCCAGGTGCGTTGCGCCGCGGCCGCCTTCGACGTCAATGAGGGCATGATGAAAACCAGGGCCCTGCTGCTTGACACTTCCGACGCCGTCATCTATGGCGATGGCTATGTCAGTCTTGCGAACGAGTCGATCGACCTGACCATCCGTCCCTACCCGAAGGACAAGAGCATCCTGTCGTTGCGTTCGCCCCTGAAGCTTGCCGGCACATTCGCCAAACCGAAGGCGGGCGTCGACAAGGCTGCGCTGACGGGCAAGGCGGGCGTGCTGCTGGCGCTAGGGGCCATCAACCCGCTGCTGGCGCTGGCCGCGACCATCGAGACTGGGCCCGGTAAGGACGCGGACTGCAAAGCCGTGCTGCAGGAAGCCCAGGCACCGGCCGCCGCGGCGCGGGCGGCGGCAGCTGGCACGCCCGATCCGGCCAAGCCTGCCGCCAGCGGCAGCGGAGCGGCCGTCAATCCGGCCCTCATGGGCGCATCGCCCAAGGCCGCCATGTCTGCTGAAGCGATGGCGCGCGAGCGGGCCGAGACACTGGAACGCCGGCCCCAGGAGCGGGACGCCGCCGCAGGTAGCCGGAAGTAGAGCGCTCAAGCGTCCCGTGTCGAACAGACCGGACAGCTTGGATTGCGTGGCATTTGCAGCGCGTTCCAGTCCATGGCGCGCCCATCCAGCATCAGCATGCGACCGGCGAGCGAGGGCCCGGCTCCGCTCAGCAGCTTGAGCGCCTCGGCCGCCTGCATGGCGCCGATGATGCCAACCATCGGCGCGAACACGCCCATGGTGGCGCAGCGCGTCTCCTCCAATTCCAGGTCCGGCGGGAACACGCACGCGTAGCACGGCGAGGCCGGATCGCGAGGATCGAACACCGTGATCTGGCCGTCGAAGCGGATCGCAGCTCCTGAGACCAGCGGCTTGCAGTGCTTCACGCACGCGGCATTGATGGCGTGACGGGTCACGAAGTTGTCGCAGCAGTCCAGCACCACGTCGGCCTGCGCCACCAGCGTGTCCAGCAGCGCCGCGTCGGCCCGGACGTTAATCGCGACGACGTCGGTCTCGGGGTTGATTGCGGCGATGGCCAGCCTGGCCGATTCCGCCTTGGGCGAGCCGATCCGATCGAGGTTATGGGCGATCTGGCGCTGTAGATTGGTCAGGTCCACGCTGTCGTGGTCCACCAGCGTGATCCGTCCGACGCCGGCCGTGCCGAGGTACAGGGCCACGGGCGAGCCGAGGCCGCCAGCGCCGATCACCAGCGCGTGGGCCGCGAGCAGCCGCTCCTGGCCTTCGATGCCCACCTCATCGAGGAGGATGTGGCGCGAGTAACGCAGCAGCTGGTCGTCCGTCATGCGGTGGATTGTGGATGAGGAAAAAGAAAAGCCGGCTGCTGCCGGCTTGGTCTGGCTCCCCGCTTGGCCGGGGATGACAGGCCTTTCAATTCTCCTTCTTCTCTTCCTTGCGCTCGATCATTGTCTTGCTGATCAGGACCGGCCGGCCTTTGAGCTGGTTGATGGCCTGGACGAGCTGGAAGTCCTTGTCGGTGCCGAACTCGGGGATCTTGCGATCCACCGGCGCCTTGCGCGCTTCTTCCTCGGCCTTCTTCAGCGCCGCTTCGCGCGCCTTTTCACGAGTCGGGTCCTTGACATCGGCGCCCTGGCCGCTGCCCAGGTGCTTGTCCAGGTCGGCCTCGCGGGTGCGCAGCAGGGCGAATATGTTGCCTTCTTCGCTCTCGTCGACCATTACGTCGGGCACGATGCCCTTGGCCTGGATCGACTTGCCGCTGGGAGTGTAGTAGCGGGCCGTGGTCAGCTTCAGGCCGGTGTCCGGGCCCAGCGGGCGCACGGTCTGTACCGAGCCTTTGCCGAAGGTCTGGCTGCCCAGGATGGTGCCGCGGTGATGATCCTGCAACGCACCGGCGACGATCTCGCTGGCCGATGCCGAACCTTCGTTCACGAGCACCACCAGCGGCACGGTCTTGAGCCCGGCCGGCAGCCGGCGCAGCGGGTCGGACCCGGCGCGGCGCTGGTAGAACTCCGGCGCGGCCTTGTAAGTGAACTTGCTCTCGGCCAGCTGGCCGTTGGTCGAGACCACCGTCACGTTGTCGGGGAGGAACGCCGCCGAGATCGCCACGGCCGCATCCAGCAGACCGCCCGGGTCGTTGCGCAGGTCCAGCACCATGCCCTTGAGGTTGGGCTCGGCCTTGTAGATCTCCTCGACCTTGCGCACGAAGTCGTCCACCGTGCGCTCCTGGAACTGGGACAGGCGGATCCAGCCGTAGCCGGGCTCCATGACCTTGCCCTTGACCGACTGGGTCTTGATTTCCTCGCGCGTGATCGTGACCGGGAAGCTGCGGTTCTCGTCCTTGCGGAAGATGGTCAGCGTCACCTTGGTGTTGGGCTCGCCACGCATGCGCTTGACCGCGTCGTTCAGGCTCAGGCCCTTGACCACCGTGTCGTCGATCTTCGTGATCAGGTCGTTGGGTTTCAGGCCGGCGCGGAAGGCGGGCGAGCCCTCGATCGGCGAAACCACCTTGACCAACCCGTCTTCCTGCGAGATCTCGATGCCGACGCCGACGAAGCGGCCGGACGTGCCTTCCCGGAATTCCTTGAACGACTTCTTGTCGAAGTATTGCGAATGGGGGTCGAGACTGGCCACCATGCCGGAGATGGCGTCGGTGATCAGCTTCTTTTCATCGACCGGCTCGACATAGTCGCTCTTGACCATGCCGAACACGGCCGCCAGCTGCTGGAGCTCCTCGAGCGGAAGCGGGGCCATCGACCCACGCGCGACCGTCTGCAGCGAAACAGTCGTCAGCGCGCCGGCCAATGCGCCTACAGAAATCCAGCCGGCAATCTTGAGTTTGTGGCTCATATCAGTAAAAAGTCCTCTCGACTTTCAATACTACACCTGGGAAAGCAGTAAGACGCAACAGTGGGGAAGGGGTTCCCGATGGGGCGAACGAATTGTGAAAAAGTCGTCAGGTTTACCGGCGCTTGACGTTGTCAGCCCGGCCCTGGCTGGCAACTGCCGCGGCCGCCTTCGCCGCCGCCTCCGGATCGCCCAGGTAGTCGTGCCGGATCGGCCGTAGCTGGGCGTCGAGTTGGTACACCAGCGGAATGCCGTTCGGAATGTTCAGGCCGACGATGTCGCTGTCGGAGACCTGATCCAGGTACTTGACCAGAGCCCGGATCGAGTTGCCGTGGGCTGAAACCAGCACCCGCTTGCCGGCCCGGATCGCCGGCGCCATCGACTCGGCCCAGAACGGCAGCACGCGCGCCACCGTGTCCTTCAGGCATTCGGTCAGCGGCACCTGCTCGGGAGCCAGCTTCGCGTAGCGGATGTCGCCACGCTCGCTGCGCGGATCGGACGGGTCGAGCGCCGGCGGCGGCACGTCGTAGCTGCGGCGCCACGCCAGCACCTGCGCGTCGCCGTACTTCTTGGCCGTTTCGGCCTTGTCCAGGCCCTGCAGCGCGCCGTAATGGCGCTCGTTCAGGCGCCAGCTGTGCGCCACCGGCAGCCAGGTGCGGTCCATCTCGTCCAGGCAGTGCCAGAGCGTGCGGGTGGCCCGCTTGAGGACGCTGGCATAGCACAGGTCGAAGTCATAACCCTCGGCCTTGAGCAGCCGGCCGGACGCCTTGGCCTGCTCGATGCCGGTCGGCGTCAGATCGACGTCGGTCCAGCCGGTGAAGCGGTTGTCGAGGTTCCAGGTCGATTCGCCATGGCGAATCAGCACGAGTTTGTACATGGGCTTGGGGTGTAGGGCAGCGGATGCGGACCCGGCATTTTAGAATCGCCCGTTGGTCTTCTTCCCCTACTTCAAGGAAAACCGTGAATTTCATCGTTGAGAACTGGATGCTCATCGCCGTCGCCGTGAGTTCGGGCGCCATGCTGATGTGGCCGCTCGTCAAGGGCGCGACCGGCGGCGCGCTCAGCCCCGCCGGCGCCGTGCAACTGATTAACCGGGAGCGGGCGGTGGTGGTAGATGTCTGCGAGCCCGAGGAGTTCGCGGCCGGCCACGTCGGCGGCGCGAAGAACGTGCCCCTGTCCCAGCTCGAGACGCGCCTGCCTGAAGTGGTCAAGAACAAGACCCTGCCGCTGGTGCTGGTGTGCGCCAGCGGCGGTCGCGCCGTACGGGCCGAGGGCATCGCCCGAAAACTCGGCTACGAGAAAGCCCAAGCCATGGCCGGCGGGCTGAAATCGTGGAAAGACGCTAATCTCCCGACCGAGAAGGCGTGAGTCTCCCGCCAAGGAACAGAGGAAGCATGAAACCCGTCAAGATCTACACCACCGCCGTCTGCCCGTTTTGTATCCGGGCCAAGCAAATCCTCAAGGCCAAAGGCGTCGAGGAGATCGATGAAGTCCGCGTCGACGTGCTGCCGGACGAACGGATCAAGATGATGGAGATCACCGGCCGCCGCACGGTGCCGCAGATTTTCATCGGCGACACCTATGTCGGCGGCTGCGACGACCTGGTGGCGCTCGACGGTCGCGGCGGCCTGGTGCCCCTGCTGAACGGCGCCTGAGATAATCGTCCCATCCCGTTTGGGTCGCCCGCTGCCGAACGTTTTCCGGCGGGCGTTGTTTTGAACCGCCCCCCGAAAGAATCCAGCCATGGCCGACCAGCAAGACCCCGTGTTCCAGATCCAGCGCGTCTACCTCAAGGAAGCGTCGCTCGAGCAGCCCAATTCCCCCGCCATCCTGCTGGAGCAGGAGCAGCCCACAGTCGACATCCAGCTGGGCGTCGAAGCCGGCCAGGCCGCCGACGGCATCTATGAAGTCTGCGTGACGGCGACCGTCACCACCAAGCTCAAGGACAAGACCGTGTTCCTG
>JACMQP010000452.1 GCA_014376915.1 Ramlibacter sp. | reverse complement strand
TTTTCGGCGCGAACAGGCCAACCATGGCACGGCCCGCCGACTGGCTCGATCCCATGCACAGGCCGGCGATGGCGGCCGCGTACCAGAAGCCGCCCTTGGTGGTGGTGATGGCAGCGATGACGCAGGTTGCGATCCAGCCGACCAGCGTGATGCCCAGCGCCAGCTTGTGGCCGACGTGGTCCTGGAAGTAGCCCCAGCCGAAAGCGCCGGCGGCGGCGGCCAGGTTCAGCACGAAGATCAGCACCATGGTTTCCTGCGGCTGGAAGCCGATCACCTGCTCCGCGTAGATCGCGGCCAGTGTGATCGCAACGGCGACGCCGCCCTGGTAGAACACCGCGCAGGCCAGCAGCCACATGAAGTCCCGGTAGCTGCGCGCCTGGGCGAAGGTGCGCCGCAGCTGCTGCAGCGAAGCCTTCAGCCCACCCTGGCGCAATGCAGCCGGGTTGGGCTGCGCTCGCTCGCCCAGCAGCCAGAAGGTGACGAGCGATGCCAGGCCGTAGATGACGGCGGTCACCAGCATGGTCACCGGGACGAACTGCTCGGCCTTGATTCCGCGGCCCTGGGCCCAGAGCACATAGCCCAGGCAGATGCCCAGCGCCAGCATGCCGCCGAAGTAGCCGAAGCCCCAGCCCCAGCCGCTGACCTTGCCGAGTGACTCGGGGCGCGCGAGTTCGGGCAGGAAGGCAGCCGTCAGCGACTCGCCATACGAGTAGAAAGTGTTGGAGACGATGATCAGCAGCATCGCCAGCGCCACGCTGCCCGGTCCCGCCAGCGCTAAGGCGGCGGTGCTGACGACACAGGCCAGCGTGGTGAGCACGAGCAGCTTCTTCTTGGCCCCACGCAGATCGGCATAGGCGCCCAGGCTGGGCATGGTGAGCATGACGATGGCGTAGGAGATGCTCAGCGCCGCGGTCCAGGCGAAGGCGGCCCAGGGCGCCTGTCGCGCGATGCCGCCGACGAAATAGGCGGCGAACACCGCGGTGATGACGACGGTGGTGTAGCCCGAGTTGGCGAAGTCGTACATCGCCCAGCCGAATACCTCGCGCTTGCGCACGCCCGGGTTCAGCGCCTCCTGCGGGAACAGCGCCACCAGGGGCCTAGTGCAGGTGGCGTGGGCGGCGGCCGCCGCTGCCGTGACCGGAGCTGCCCGAGCCGCCGGTGCCGCGCGGCGGCTTGCCGATCTCAAGCGAATTCACCAGCGCGTCGAAGCGCAGGCTGAAGAGCTTGTCGATCTCGGCCACCACGCCACCCAGTTCGGCGCCGTCGAAGTGGCGCTCCATCAGGTTGATCATGTCCTGCACCAGCAGGTCGCGCTGCACCTGCATGATCGCGGCCGGCGTCGGGCCGACGAACAGCATCACGAAGTCGTCGCGCGACTCGGCATCGTCACGCTCCTCCTCTTCGTCGAACTCGGCGTCGTAGTAGGTGATCTCGATCGCGGCGCCCTGCTCGGCCAGCTCGTTGAGGCTCATGCACATCTCGTCGAGCGACTGGCGGAAGTCCTCGTCGCCGGCGACCGTCCAGCAGATCCGCAGCAGGTGCTCGGGCGCGTCGAACTTGATGCCGGGCTCTTCTTCGTAGGCGCTCTCCGCGCCATCGGCCAGCGACTTGGCGCCAGCGTATTTCCACAAGGGCTTGAGTGCGTCCTGCAGCTGGGCGAACGTGACGTCGGCGCGTAGCGGCACCTCGCCGTGGACATGGATTTCAAAGGGGGCGTTGTAGCGTGACATGTTCTTCTCCGGGCGCCGGATTCTGGTTTCAAGCTCTACCGAGAGCAGGGACACACCGAGTGTATTCTGCCCCGGGCGGCTTGCGCACGCGCGGCTATGATGAGCTGACTGCGCGGGTGGTGGAACTGGTAGACACATCGGGCTTAAAACCCGCCGCCCACCCGAGAGGGAGCGTACGGGTTCGAGTCCCGTCCCGCGCACCAGGCCGCCCGGTGCTCACTTTCCCATGAACAGCCTGTCCCACAGCTGCTGCCACTTGTCGCTTTCGTCCAGGATGACGGCAGGGTCGGACATCACGTAGTTCAGGCCACTGGTGTCGCTCTTCACGGCGCGGCTGACCGGCACGCGTCCCATGCCGGCCAGCATGGCCTGCGCCTGCGGCGACAAGATGAAGTCGGCGAACAGCAGCGCGGCGTTCGGATGGGGCGCCTGGCGGGCGATGCCAATGCCCTGCGGTCGGGCGATGGTCGGCTCGATCGCGGCCCAGTCCACCGACGCGCCACGGCGCTTGGACGAGGAGGCGTTCGCGTAATAGGCCGTCAGGCCGACATCCACTTCGCCGGCCGCGATCAGCTGGACCAGCAGGATGTGGCCCTTGCGCATCTCGGGTTTCATCTCGGCCAGCTTGCGGAAGAAGTCCATGCCACGCGTTTCGCCCCAGGCCTTGACCACGCCGCCCATCCACTCGGCGTCGGTCGCCTCCAGCGCGATGCGGCGCTTCCATTTCGGATCGAGGAAACCTTCGTAGGTCCTGGGCAGGTCTTCCGGCTTGACCTTGCGCGGGTTGTAGGCCACCACGAACAGGTTCAGCCGGTCGGGAATCCATTGCCGGTGCGCGGGGATGACGTTGGCCGGAATGTCAGCCAGGTAGGGACTGTGGAACTCCGCCAGCAACTGCTCGCGCGCCAGCGATTCCATCTCGGGCCCGTTGGTCTCGATCACGTCGACGGCGTAGCGCCTGCCACGCGCCTCGGCCACGACGCGCTGCACAACGCCTTCGCTCAGCCCGCGCCACATCTGGACCTTGACGCCGTACTTGGCCTCGAAGGCCTCGGCCAGCGGCTGGCCCTCGGTCGGCGCGAGCGAGGTGTAGACCGAGACGCTGCCCTCCTGCCTAGCGCGCTCTACCAGCCGCTGGTCACGGTCCAGCCCCTTGTAGAGAAACAGCGCACGGTGCGGATCGGCCGCCGGAGCCTGCGCCGCCCCCGGCAGCGCGAACGCCGCCGCGAGGCTTGCAGCCGCCAATCTCATCCACCATCTTGCATGCATCGTCTTGTCTCCAGTTGGGCGGTCTCGCCGGCCCGCTCGTTTTTGACAACCCGGACAGTGTATGGTCAAATCGCCACCGGTTCGAATACAAGAACATTGTTCCGCATGAAGGAACACAAAAGAGACGACAAGCCCACCCGCTTGAGGAACAGCACATGCCGCACGACGACAAGGAACAGACCCACTGGCACGAGCCTTCCGGAAACAAGAAGGCCGGGTTCGGCCAGTTCCGCAAGCAGCCGACGCCGTACGACGCGTTCATGGAATCCGAGGGCATCCCGGTGTTCCGCGACATCGGCATCAGCAAGGTGCAGAACCTCCCGCTGTTTCCCTGGAAGCGCACCGGCGGCAAGGGCCATTTCATCCAGCTTTACGGCACCGAAACCAAGTGGGGCTGCTTCGTCGTCGAAGTGCCACCGGCCGGCGCCCTGCATCCGCAAAAGCACATGTACGAGGAGATCTACCTCGTGGTCGAGGGCCGCGGCACCACCGAGGTCTGGCAGGAAGGCGACTCGAAGAAGCACGTGTTCGAATGGCAGAAGGGCTCGATGTTCTCGATCCCGATGAACGCCTGGTTCCGCATCGTCAACGCCACCTCCGGCGGCGCGCTGCTGCTGGCCGGCAACACGGCCCCGAACGTGCTGAACATGATCAACAGCACCGAAGCCGTATTCAACAATCCCTTCGTGTTCCGCGACCGCTTCAACGGCGCCGACGATTTCTTCAAGGCCAGGGACGACATCGAGCCCGATCCGGTCCGCGGCCTGGCGATGCGCCGGACCAACTTCATCCCGGACGTGATGCATTGCGAGCTGCCGCTGGACAACCGCCGTTCGCCGGGCTGGCGCCGGGTCGAGCCGTTCATGACCAACAACCAGTTCTACTTCTGGATCGGCCAGCACGAACAAGGGCGTTACTCCAAGGCGCATGCCCACACCTCGGCGGCGATCCTGATCTGCCTGAAGGGCAAGGGCTACACCTACACCTGGCCGGAGAAAGTCGGCGAGCGTCCCTGGGAGACCGGCAATGCCGACAAGGTGCGGCGTGTCGACTACGAGCCGGTCGGCCTGGTCACGGCCGCACCGGGCGGAGCGCGCTGGTACCACCAGCATTTCAGCGCCAGCGAGGAGCCGTTGCGCCTGACAGCGTGGTTCGGTCCGCACAACCCCGGGCGCGATCCGGGTGCGCCGGGCAGCAAGCACACCGATTACACGGCGATGGACATCACGGAGGGCGGAACATCCATTCCCTACTGGATGGAAGATCCATCCATCCGCACGGAATACGAAGCCCTGCTGCAGAAAAATGGCATCGCCAGCCGGATGGACCCGACCTGGTACGCGCAGCCTGAAGGCGCAGTGACGCGGAAGGTGGACGGGCCGGAGGGTGCCGCCGGGTGACTGCCGAGCCAGGCGGGCGGCAAGAAGCGGCGGATGAAGCCGCCGGCGGGCGCGTGTTCTTTTCCAACGTCCGCCGCAGCCTCGAGTTTGAAGACGAGATCCGCCTGGTCAGCGTCGGCGTCGACATCGGCTCCTCGACCTCCCATCTGGTCTTCTCGCGCCTGTTGCTGGAGCGGCTGGACAACCGCTATGTCGTCTCCGAGCGCGTGGTGCTGCACGAGTCGGAAGTGCTGCTGACGCCGTACGCCGCCGACCAGACGATCGACGCCGACGCCTTGCGCGCCTTTGTGGATCGCCAATACCAGCTGGCGCAGCTCACGTCCGACCAGATCGACACCGGCGCGCTGATCCTGACCGGCGTCGCGGTGCGGCGGCGCAATGCACGCGCGATCGGCGAGCTGTTTGCCGCGCAGGCCGGCAAGTTCGTCGCGGTCAGCGCCGGCGACGCGCTCGAGTGCACGCTGGCCGCATTCGGCTCCGGCACGGCGGCGCGTTCGATCCGCGAGGATGCGCGCGTGATGAACATCGACATCGGCGGCGGCACCTCGAAGATCGCCGTCTGCGAAGGCGGCGAAGTGGTCGAGCTCTGTGCGCTGGACATCGGCGCGCGCATCGTCGCGCTCGACGCCGACGGCAAGGTGCAGCGGATCGAGGCCGCGGCGGAACGGTTTGCGAAGGAGGTCGGCCTGGCGCTGGCGCTGGGCGAGGTGCCCGATCCGGCCGGCATGCAGCGCCTGGTCGAACGCATGGCGGACCGGCTGTTCGAATCCCTGCAGGGGCCGCGGCTGAGCGCGCCAACCGAGGCCCTGCTGCGGCTCGAACCGCTGGCCGGGGCGCGCAAGCCGGACGCGGTCTGCTTTTCAGGGGGCGTCTCCGAATACATCTACGGGCGCGACACAAAGAGCTACGGCGACCTCGGGCCAGCGCTCGCGCGCGCGGTGCTCGAACGCGTGCGGGCCTGGGGTCCACGCATCGAACCGCCGGACCAGGGCATTCGCGCGACTGTCGTCGGCGCGTCGCAGTACACGGTGCAGGTCAGCGGCAGCACCATCTTCGTCGAACCGCAAACGGTCCTGCCGCTGCGCAACCTGCCCGTGATCGCGCCGACGCTCCCGCTGGAGGCGGAAACGCTGGACGTCGACGCCATTGCGGCTGCGGTTCGCGCCGCGCTGCGCCACATGGACCTGCACACCTCCGCCAGCCCGGTGGCGCTGTACTACCGGTGGCAGGGCTCGGCCACCTTTTCCAGGCTGGACGCCCTGTGCCGCGGCCTGCGCGCCGGACTGGAGCCGCTGCTCGCGCAGGGACTGCCGCTGGTGCTGGTCAGCGACGGTGACGTCGGCGGACTGGTCGGCATCCATGCGCACAGCGAGCAGCGGATGCCCAATCCGGTCGTTTCGGTCGACGGCATCGAGCTGCAGGCCTTCGACTACATCGACATCGGCGCCCTGCTCGACACGTCGGGCGCGGTCCCGGTGGTGATCAAGTCGCTGGTGTTTCCGACCACAGCCTCGCTCGGTCGGCAAGCGGTGGCGACCACGGCCTGACCCCCGCAAAACGAAGTTTCCATGGACGACCACGGCGACCATCCCTGGCGGTGGATCTACCCACCGCTGCAGTGCCATGACCAGGGCTGGCTGGACGTAGGCGATGGGCACGAGGTGTATTGGGAGGTCTGCGGCAACCCGTGCGGTGCGCCGGCGCTGTTCGTGCACGGCGGACCGGGAGCCGGCTGCTCGCGTGCGGACCGGCGCTGGTTCGATCCGGCGCACTACCGGATCGTGCTGTTCGACCAGCGCGGCGCGGGCCGCTCGCGCCCGCTGGGTTGCCTGCAAGCGAACACCACGCAGCACGCGGTCGGGGACATCGAAGCGCTTCGAAGCCACCTCGGCGTCGACCGGTGGCTGGTGATGGGCGGCTCCTGGGGCGCGACACTCGCGCTGGCCTACGCGCAATCCCATCCGCAGCGGGTGCGGGCGCTGGTCCTGCGCGGCGTGTTCCTCGGCACCGGCGCGGAGCGGCGCTGGCTTTACTCACGCCAGGGCGTCGCGATGGCGCGGCCGTCCGCCTGGCGACGCCTCACATCGGCGCTGCCGCCACCGCGTCCGCTGGACGCGGTCGAAGCGTTCTCGCGCCAACTCCATTGCGGCGAGCCGGCCACCGAACGCGACGCCGCACGGGCCTGGCTGCAATGGGAGGGGGACTTGATGGCGCCGGAGCCGATCGGACCGCCATCGACACGCCCTGCAATGCGAAGCCCGCAACCGGACACGAGCGACCACGCCGCTGCGCTGGCGACGGCGCGCATCGGCGTCCATTTCGCGCGCCATCACTACTTCCTGCAAGACGGGGAGTTGCTCGCCCACGCAGGCCGGTTGCGGGACTGCCCCGGCGTGATCGTGCAAGGCGATGCCGACCTGGTTACGCCACCGGCCGCCGCGGCATCGCTGCAGCGCGCTTGGTCCGGCTCGCAATTGCAGCTGCTGCGCTGCGCCGGCCACGCCACCAGCCATCCGGTGCTGGCCAAGCAGCTGATTGCAGCGACCGATCTTTTGCGCGATCCTCGATTCCAGAACAAGGAGATCATCCATGCAGGACCTGACCTCGAACGCTGACCCCCGGCGATCGACTCCGGTGGACGAAGCCGCAGCGACGGCGAACCGGCGCAGCTTCCTCAAACAGGCGGTGGCCGGCGCAAGTGCGGCCACCGCCGTGATCGGCGCGGTGCATGCAGCAGATGCCACGCCGCAGGCCGCTGCGACCCCGGCTTCGACACCGGCAGCGGCGGCAACTCCGGCCGCCGGAAAATTCATCGAACGGCCCGGCTCCGACTTCATGATCGACGTCATCCGCACGCTCGACCTCGACTACATCTCCACCAATCCGGGCTCGAGTTTCCGCAGCCTGCACGAATCCCTGGTGAACTACGGCGGTAACAAGAAGCCGGAGCTGTTGACCTGCCTGCACGAGGAATCGGCGGTGGCGATGGCGCACGGCTATGCCAAGGCGGCGGGCAAGCCGATGGGCGTTTTCCTGCATGGCACCGTCGGCCTGCAGCACGCCGCGATGGCGGTTTACAACGCCTGGGTGGATCGGGTTCCGATCATCATGATCGCCGGCAATGGCATCGATGCCAACAAACGCCGCCCCGGGACCGAGTGGAATCATTCGGTCCAGGACGCGGCGGCGCTGGTGCGCGACTTCGTCAAGTGGGACGACGCACCCGGCTCGCTGCAGCATTTCGCGGAATCGACAGTGCGTGCGTACAAGATCGCAACCACGCCGCCGATGGAGCCGGTGCTGGTGATGGCCGACATCGACCTGCAGGAGGACGCGGTTCACGACGCCACGCTGAAGATTCCGAAACTGTCGCGCTCCATTCCGCCGCAAGGCGACAGCGCCGCGCTTGCGGAAGCCGCGCGCTGGCTGGTCGAAGCCAAGGCGCCGGTGATCGTGGCCGACCGCATGGCGCGCGACCAGCGCGGAGTGGACCTGCTGGTGAAGCTGGCTGAGACACTCGGCGCGCCGGTGGTCGACATCGGGGGACGGCTCAATTTTCCAAATCACCATCCGCTGTGCCACAGCGAGCGGCGACGCGCGCTGGTGCGCGAAGCAGACGTGGTGCTGCTGCTGGAGGTGGCCGACCCATGGGGCCAGTTCAACAGCTTCAGCGACCCGCACAAGATCCAGCGCTTCGTCGCCAAGACGGGCGTCAAGGTCATCAACCTGTCGATGCAGGACGTGTACATCCGCTCGAACTACCAGGACTTCCAGCGTTACCTGGCGGCCGACCTGTCGATCAACGGCGACGCGCAGGCCAGCATGCCGGCGCTGATCGAGCAGGTGGCGAAGCTGATGACGCCCGAGCGCCAGCGCACCGCGCAGGAGCGCAGCAAGCTGCTCGGCGACCAGTCCCGCGCGAGCCTGGACGCACTGAGGGAATCCGCGGCAAGGGGCTGGGACACTTCTCCCGTCACGACGGCGCGACTGGCGATGGAGACCTACGACGTCATCAGGAACGAGCCGTGGGCGCTGGTGGTCAGCGACCGCATCCCCTGGGCCCGATCGCTCTGGCCAGCCACCCGCTACCACCAGATGCTGGGCGGCTCGGGTGGCCAAGGCGTGGGCTACGCGGCGCCGGGCGCGATCGGGGCGGCGCTGGCCAATCGCGACAAGGGCCTGCTGTCGGTCACCTTCCAGCCGGATGGCGACCTGATGTATGCGCCCGGCGTGCTGTGGACGGCGGCGCACCACAAGATTCCGCTGCTGATGGTGATGCACAACAACCGCGGCTACTACCAGGAGGTGATGCACCTGCAGCGCATGGCAGCGCTGCACCGGCGCCGTCCCGACCAGGCCTTGATCGGCAACGAAATCGACAACCCGGCGATCGACTACGCCAAGCTGGCGCAGGCGCACGGCGTGTGGGCCGAAGGGCCGATCAGCGACCCCAAGCTGCTCAATGCGGCGCTCAGGCGTGCGCTGGCGGTGGTGAAGTCCGGCAGGCCGGCGCTGCTCGACGTGGTCTGCCAGCCGCGCTAGGGCGACGCCCGTCGATGCCTAGGGTGCAGCGCGCAATTGCGCAATGTCCCTGGCGCCTGGCCCCTTGGCGATCGAGGCCAGGTAGCGATGGATCGACAGCAGCTGTACGTCGCTGACAAAGCGCGCATCGAAAGCCGGCATCGCTTCCCGCGGATTGCGCACCATCGCCTTGAACGCTTCGAACGGGTAGGGGTCCGGCGCGATCCGCGGGCCGACGCCGCGCTCGCTGCCCTGCCCCACGGTCCCGTGGCAGGTGTAGCAACCGTTGTTCATGAACAGCTGGCGGCCGGTCTCCACGTCGCTGGCCGCGGTTTGTGCAACTGCGCTGCCGGCTGCGACAGCCAGCGCCGAAGCCAGCACGAAGCGCCGCTGGAAGCGCAAGCCGACTGACAAGAACATCAAGTTTCTCCCGCAGGGTGGGTGGAAAAGCCAGGCGTGGCGGCGAGGCTCTGGTCGCGGACATGGCGACCGGCGTAGTAGTCCCACACCTTCTGCAACAAGTGCGATCGCGACAGGTTGGCGCCGATCTTTGCGCACTCGGTTTCAGTCAGGGCCTGGGGCGTGCCGATCTGCAGCGCCAGGTATTGGCGGTGGGCGTTTTCCTCCAGGTACATCGCATGGACGAACGCGTCGCGCACCGAGCCGGCCACCGCCACCACGCCATGGCGCCGCATCAGCGCCGCCTTGCCGTCGGCCAGGCACTGCGCCAGGGCTTGCCCGAGCGCCGCTGAATTGATGGACGCGGTCTGCTCGAAGGTGGGAACCGGGCCCAGCACCGCGGCCTGCATGGTGACAGGCTGCCAGGCGTGGCCGGCGGTGGTCAGCACCGTCGACCACAGCGGATGCGCGTGGACGATGGACTGCACGTCGGGCCGGCGCAGGTAGATCTGCGCGTGCAG
Organism: Ramlibacter sp.; assembly: GCA_014376915.1. The sequence continues at coordinate 5,477 of JACMQP010000452.1, read as the reverse complement.
GTGGAATTCCATCGGCGCCTGCCGGTCCCCCGCCAGCGGACGGCCGTCGAAACCGATCTCGATGAAGTCTTCGACGGCGATGCGGCTGCGCACCGAATCGGCGGCATTGATCAGCATTCCGCGCGCGTCGGGCAGGCGGGTGCTGAAGTGGCCGTTGAAGTCGATCACCTCCGCTCGCTCGAGCATTGACAGCGCGAGCGCCAGTTCATGGCGCATCGCGGCGACGCCGCCGATGGGAGCGCTCATATCTTGAAGAACTCGAGCGATTCGGGAGCGAACAGCTCCTCGGGCGTCAGCAGGCGCTTGGACAATCCCTGCTCGAAGTGATAGCGCAGGAAGGTGTCGAGCGCCTTGCGGTTGCGGTCCAGGCCATACGGCCAGAAGTCGTCGCCCATTTCGCGGCGCGCTTCCTCGACATGCGCCGTCAGCCACGGCAGCATGGTCTTGAGCGCCGCGGACTCCTGCAGGTCTTCATAGGTTTTGCGCTGCGCTTCGACGAATGCCTTGTAGAGCGACTGCGCGACCCAGCGATTGGCTTCATACACATCGCGCCGGATCGCCACCGTGTGCATGATCGGAAAGATGGCGGTGTCGCGGAAATACTGGCGCTCCACCTCGGGGTAATCCTCGAACAGGCGCCTGACACGGCCGCCTCCGAGATGGAACGACGAAGGCGTACGTGCCGTGTAGAGCGCGTCGATCTCACCGTCCAGGAGCATCTGCGACAAGGTCTGGGTGTCGCCGATCCGCTCGACCCGGATGTTGGGCGGCAAGTCCAGCTTGAGCTTCTCGGGCCGGTTCGGCTCCTCTTCGCCGCCGGTGCAGTAGGTGACGCTGTCCACCGGCACGCCGTAGTGGTCCGACAGGATGCCGCGGATCCAGACCGGCGCGGTCATCTGGTATTCGGGATTGCCGATGCGTTTGCCGATCAGGTCGCGCGGCTCCCGGATGCCCGCGTCGGCATTGACATAGATGCACGAATGGCGGAAGAACCGCGACGGGAACACCGGGATCGCCACGAACGGCCGCTGCGGCTTGAACAGCGAGACGGTGTAGGAAGACAGGGACATCTCGGCCGCGTCGAACTCCTGGTGGCGCAGCATCCGGAAGAAGGTTTCTTCCACCGGCATGTCGAGATAGTTGAGGTCGATTCCCTGAGGCCGGACGCTACCGTCCGCAAGGGCGCGGGTCCGGTCGTAATTCCAGCACCCGAGCGACATTCTGAGCAGAGACATGAATTGTTTTTTTCCTTCGCATCGAGCGACGTATCGTGGTTCTTACCGATGAAATCTCCCCGGCTATTGTGCTACTTTCTATCTTCGGTCTAGCGCCATAAAACGATATTCTTCGGCCTGCGCTTGAACCGTTCGAGGGAACCCATGGCGACCACTCAATTGACCGTCGACGGCAAGCGTGTCGCCGTCGAGGGCGACCCGCAAATGCCGCTGCTCTACGCGTTGCGCGGCGACCTGAAGATGAAGAATCCGAAGTTCGGCTGCGGCCTGGCGCAGTGCGGCGCGTGCACCGTGCACCTGAACGGCGAACCGGTTCGTTCCTGCGTGCTGCCGGTCGCAGCGGCGCAGGACCAACAGGTCACGACGCTGTCCGGCCTCGGGACGCCGGACAAGCCACACCCGCTGCAGACCGCGTTTGTCGAAGAGCATGTCTCGCAATGCGGTTACTGCATGAACGGCTGGGTCATGACCACGGCCGCATTCCTGAAGAAGAATCCGGCTGCCAGCGACACGCAGGTCCGCGAGTCACTGGCGGGCCTGAAGTGCCGCTGCGGCGCGCACGTGGCGATCCTGCGCGCGATCAAGCGCGTGCAGGCGCAGATGGGGCCAAAAGCAGCATGAACTCTTTCGTCTCCCCCTCGGCGAGCCGCCGTCAATTTCTGCAGAGCTCCGGCGCACTGGTCGTCGCTGCCACTGTTCCGTGGATGCCAGGAGCGGCGCTGGCGCAAGCTGACGGCTCTGGAAAACCTGCGCTTGCGCCCGAGGAACTGGACTCGTGGGTCGCCATCCACCCGGATGGACGGGCGACGGCCTACTTCGGCAAGGTCGATCTAGGGCAGGGTCTTGAAGTTGCGATCGCACAGATCGTGGCCGAGGAGCTCGACCTCGGCTTCGACAAGGTCGACGTCATCATGGGCGACACCGCCACCTGCCTGAACCAGGGGGGAGCATCGAGCGCGCTGGGGATCCAGTCCGGGGCAAAGCCGTTGCGCAACGCTGCGGCCGAAGCACGCCGCATCCTGGTGGACACGGCGTCCAGGCAGCTCGGCGTCGCGCCCGACCGGCTGGTCGTGACGGATGGCGTCATTGCTTCTCTGGACGATCGCGCCAGGAAGCTCAGCTACGCCGAGCTGATCGGCGGAAAGTACTTCAATTCGAAAGTCGAGTGGAACAAGCAGACCGGCAACCAGATGGACGTGAAGGGCGCCGCCCAACCCAAGCCGCCCTCCAGCTACAAGGTTGTCGGCAAGCCGTTTCCGCGCCGGGACGTCGCCGAAAAGATTTTCGGCACCGGCACCTTCGTGACCGATATCTCGGTGCCGGGCATGCTGCATGCACGGGTGATTCGCACACCGCACGCGGGCAGTGTTCCGCAGAAAGTGGATCTCGCATCGATCGCCTCGGTGGCCGGCGCGCGGGTGGTCCGGGAGAAGAATTTCCTGGCCGTCGTGGCCGAAAAGGAATGGGATGCGGTGCGCGCCGCGCAGCTGCTCCAGGTGCAGTGGTCGGAGCCTAGCAAGCCATTTCCGGCATTCGAGAAGCTGCATGACCACATCCGCTCGGCGCCCACCGTCAAGCGCGACGTGTCGGACGCGAAGGGCGACGTCGAGGCGGCCTTCAAGGACGCGGCGCGAGTGATCGAGGCGCATTACGAATGGCCTTTCCAGTCGCATGCCAGCATGGGGCCGGGATGCGCCGTGGTCGATGCCAGGCCGGACCGGGCGACGCTCTGGACCGGAACGCAAAAGCCGCACTACGCCCGCGACGGCGTGGCCCGGCTGCTGGGGTTGCCACCCGAAAAAGTGCATGGCATCTGGGTGGTCGGCCCGGGCTCCTACGGACGCAACGACGCAGGCGATGCCGCCCTCGATGCGGCGCTGCTGTCCAAGCTGACGGGCCGGCCGGTCCGGGTCCAGGGCATGCGGCACAACGGCACGGCCTGGGACCCGAAGGCGCCGGCTTCCGTTCACCGCGCCCGGGCCGCGCTCGACGCATCCGGCAAGGTGGTCGCGTATGAATTCATCTCGCGCGGCTTCTCGCGCGTCAACATCGAGAGCAACGAGTCCGATCCCGGCGAGAGTCTCGCGGGGATGGAGCTTGGTCTTCCGCTCAAACCGGGCGTCGGTTTCGGCACCCCCGCGGAAAGCTACGGCTTCGACAGCAAGCTCCTCGGCTGGGAGGTGGTGCCGCCGTTGCTGGAACGCTCCTCACCGCTGCGCACCTCCCACATGCGCGACCCGGTGGGCCTGCAGATCCAGTTCGCCAGCGAGCAATTCATGGACGAACTGGCGTTTGCGACAGGCGAGGACCCGGTCGCGTTCCGGCTCAAATACCTGACCGGGACGCGCGACAAGGCGGTGGTCAAGGCAGCAGCGGACAAAGCCGGCTGGCAGCCGCGGCCATCGCCGCAACGGGACCGCTCCGGCGACCTGCTCAAGGGTCGGGGCATCGCCTACGCGCAGCGCGGCGGAACCATCCTGGCGGTGGTTGCCGAAATCGAGGTCGAGCGCAAGACGGGCCGGATCTGGGCGCGAAAATTCACCGTGGCGCACGACTGCGGGTTGATCGTCAATCCGCTGGGCCTGCGCAACACCATCGAGAGCGGACTGGTCCAGGCGATTTCGCGCACGCTGTTCGAGGAGGTGCGTTTCGACCAGGACATGGTCACCAGCGTGGACTGGGCAACCTACCCGATCCTGGAAATGCAGGATGCGCCCGAAACCATCGACGTGGTGTTGATCAACCGGCCCGAAGCGCCGCCGACCGGCGCCGGTGAAGCAACGCCGCGCGTGGTGCCGGCGGCGATTGCCAACGCCTTCTTCGACGCCACGGGTGTGCGTTTGCGGCGCGCGCCGATGAATCCCCAGCGGGTGAAGGCTGCCCTCGCCGCCGCCGCCTGACGGCACAGTGGGTTTGGAGCGCGCTATTTGGCGGCGCCGGGGTCGAAATACCCTGAGTCGATGAAGCGCAGCCAGAGGCTGCCGACCACCTTGATGCTGTCCTGCGTGAACAGATAGTGGTGAAAATCGCGGATCCGCGCCACCCGGTACTGGCGGGCATAAGGCTCCATCGCTTCGCGGTGCGCATCCACCGTTCTGGGCGGAATCGCCTCGTCCAGCGTGCCGTTCATGTCGAGGATGGCCACCTGCTTCAACGCCGCTGGCGGGAAGCTCGGCTCCAGCAGGTCCTGGATGAAAGCGCCGAGCCCGGCCTTGCGGTAGGACGCGGGTAGTGCGTCGGACAGCCACAGCCGCAGCGCCGTTTCGGTCAGAGCCGCAACGTTGAACTGCATCGGCGCGTCCTCACCGCTCTTGAAGCGCGGACCGTTCAATGCGCCCTGCCACCACCGTATCCGCGTTTCGTCATCGAGCGATTTGGTGTAGTACCTGAAGTCGTCGAAGCCCCGCTCGCGCAGGCGCAGCGCGGTCTGGCTGTAAGCCGTGGAGAAATCTCCCTCCCTGGCCTTGCGATACAGGTAAGCCAGGCCTGAACTGCTGGTGCCCCAGCCGAGGTAGCCATCGGGCGCGATCGATTTCGCCAGCGGATAGAGGAACGCGCCGCCGGTGGACATGCCCCAGTACAGCAGGAACGACCGCTCACGTTCCGCTGGCGGCAGCGCCCGCTCGATGGCCAGGCGGTAGCCCAGGAGGTAGGTGGTTGCCGTCGCGGCGAGCATCTGCCGGTACAGCGCCGAAGCCGGCTTCGGGAACCGGTAGACATCGCTGTCGCCCGACGTCGCCGGTTTGCCGGACGAGGATTTGACGTCGAAATCGGCGGCGGTCCACGGTGCCTTCTGCTGCCGGTTGAAGATCGGCATGCGCGAGGACAGCGCGATGTCCTTCCAGGAACCGGCGCCCGCTGGATCGAAGAAATTCCAGCGCCCGACCCGTGTCAGCGCGATGAAGGTGACGCCGCGGCGTGCCAGCCAGATGCCCGGCCCCTCCTTGCCTTCCGGCGTCTGCAGGAAGTCCATCGCGTATTCGCTGCCCGGCTCGGCGCCGACGACCACGAGCTTGCGGCCCTGGTGCAGGCGCGGCCGGTCCGGCATCAGCGTGACAACCACTTGCGTGTATTGCTGGCCGTACGACTCGAAGTCGATGAACTCGGTTTTGGTCCGGTAGCCCGACGTCACCGGGTAGTCGTCGCCGCCGAGGATCGAGGCGATGGCATCGGGTTCGACATGGCCGGCATCCGGGGGCAATGTCCAGCCCGCTGCCAGGACCGGTCCCGACAGCAGCATCA
>JACMQP010000451.1 GCA_014376915.1 Ramlibacter sp. | reverse complement strand
GTGAGGAGCGGGCCCGCGAATACGCGATCATGCGGGCGATCGGTGCGCGCAGCAGCCTGCTGCGGCAGGTGCAGCGAGCCGAGCTGGTGGGGGTGGGCCTGCTGGCGGGCTTCCTGGCCAGCGTCGTCGCAGGCGCCGTCGGTTGGGCCCTGGCGCGCTATGTCTTCGATTTCGAATGGACCGCCTCGCCGCTGCTGCCGTTGTTCGGCTCGCTGGCCGGCGCGGTGCTGGCGCTCGCGGCCGGCTGGTGGGGCCTGCGCGAGGTGCTGAACCGGCCGGTGGTGGAGACCTTGCGCCGGGCTTCCGAATAGGCTTGCCTCGACAATCAGTGCATGCAATCCCCGCAACCGATCCAGCCGACTCCCATCGCGACGCCGTTCGAGTGGATCGGCGGCGAAGACAAGGTCAAGGCACTGGTCGACCGCTTCTATGACCTGATGGACCTCGAGCCGAAGTACGCGGCCCTGCGCGCCGCCCACGGCAGCCACCTGGAGCGGGCGCGCCAGCATCTGTTCTGGTTCCTGTGCGGCTGGCTGGGGGGGCCGCAGCACTACACCGACCGCTTCGGCCATCCGCGGCTGCGGTTGCGCCACATGCCGTTTTCGATCGGCATCGTCGAGCGCGACCAGTGGCTGGCCTGCATGGACCAGGCGATGGGCGAAACCGGCGTGCCACAAGAGTTGCGGACCCGCCTCAAGGACAGCTTCTTCCAGACCGCGGATTGGATGAGGAACGCTCCGGGGTAGCTTCGGCCGCCGTGTTTCTGCAATCACGGGATGAGACACCAAAACATCGCCGGCACGCTGTCTCGAACCGGGGGGCCTTCGGACCCGCCGACGCCACGGCTTGACCTGAGCCGCCGGACCGGTAGCGCACCCGATGATGGACTCACGACCGAGCAAGTACTCCAGGAGTTGCGTGGGCGTCCGGTGCCCTGGCAGCAACTGCCCGTCCAGCAGGCCAGGGACTAAGGACTGCAATGCCCGAAATCGTCTTCAAAGGCAAAGAGTACGTCTACAACCACCAGCTTATTGCGACGAGCGGTTTCGCAGCGCGGGCGCTGGAAGGCGGAAGGACCCTGCCGGAATGCGATCTGGTCTTCGAGCAGGCATGGCAAGGGACGATGGATGCGCGCTACTTCATGACGCCCGGCACGTCTGCGTCGGCCTGACCTTCCTGCAGGAAAGCCCCTTCCCGCCAGCGGTGAATCGAATCGCGCCGATCGCACTAGACGACCGGTCTAATAAAGTCACTGCTTTCGTCATCAACCGGTTTCGTCCTTCCATGAGCAACAACCAATCGACTTGCGCCGCCAGCGCGCTGTTTTCTCCCGCGGTGTTGGGCAGCGTGCCGCTGAGCAACCGCATCGTGATGGCGCCGCTGACCCGCAGCCGCGCAGCGCCAGGCAACGTGCCGCAGGCGCTCAACGCGCGCTACTACGCCCAGCGCGCCAGCGCCGGCCTGATCATTTCAGAGGCCACCCAGATCACCCCGCAGGGACAGGGCTACCCCAAGACGCCGGGCATCCACAGCCAAGAGCAGATCGCTGGCTGGCAGGGTGTGACGCAGGCAGTGCACGCGCGCGGCGGCAAGATCTTCCTGCAACTGTGGCACGTGGGCCGCATTTCGCACCCGCTGACGCTGGCCGACGGCGGCCTGCCGGTGGCGCCCTCGGCGCTCAAGCCCGCGGGTGAGATCTACACCGAGCAGGGCATGAAGCCGTTCGTGACGCCCAGGGCCCTGGAGACCAACGAGATTCCGGCGCTGGTCGAAGACTTCCGGCTCGCTGCCTCCTATGCCAAGGCCGCCGGCTTCGACGGAGTCGAGATCCACGCTGCCAACGGTTACCTGATCGACCAGTTCCTGCGGGACGGCACCAACCAGCGCAACGACGGCTACGGCGGTTCGGTCGCGAACCGCACCCGGCTGCTGCGCGAGGTGACCGAGGCGGTGCTGACGGTCTGGGAGCCGGGCCGCGTCGGCGTGCGGCTGTCGCCGGTGAATGCGTTCAACGACATCGTCGACAGCGCCCCGCAAGCCACCTTCGAGGCGATCGCGGAGCAGCTCAACGCCTACCAGCTGGCCTACCTGCACGTGGTGGAGGACCGCGGCAGCAAGTTCGACTTCCAGCGGCTGCGCCAGATCTTCAATGGCGCCTACATCGCCAACGGTGATTACGACCATGACAGCGCGATCGCGGCTGTCACCGGAGAGCGGGCCGACTTCATCGCTTTCGGCAAGCTGTTCATCGCCAACCCGGACCTGCCCGAGCGGCTGCGTCGCAACGGCCCCTATAACGCTCCGCGGCCGGACTCCTTCTACGCCGGCGGTGCCGAAGGGTACGACGACTATCCGGCGCTGGAGACGGCCGGCGCCGTGGCCTGACGCTTCACCCTCCGCATCCCTCGCAGCAATGAACGCCCCGCCGGCAGTCGATACCCGCCAGCAGATCCTGGACACCGCCCGGGACATCATTGTCGGCAAAGGCTTTTCGGCCGTGGGACTGAGCGAGATCCTGGCCGCCGCCGGCGTGCCCAAGGGCTCGTTCTATCACTGGTTCCGTTCCAAGGAACGGTTCGGGGAGGCCTTGCTCGAGCGCCATTTCGAAAGCTATCTGCTCCAGGTCGACTCCTCGCTGGGGGCGCAGGGGCGGCCGGCACCCGAGCGTCTGCTTGAATTCTTTGGCCAGTGGCATGCGCTGCAATCGGGCGACGATCCGCGATCGCGTTGCCTGGTGGTCAAACTCAGCGCCGAAGTCTGCGACCTGTCGGAGCCGATGCGCGCAGCTCTGGAGCGCGGCACCGCGCAGGTGCTGGCGAGGCTGGAAACCTGTCTTGCCGGGGGCATCGCTGCCGGCGAACTGGCCAACTGCGCCGATCCAGTCGAGGTCGCGCAGCAGCTTTACCAGCAATGGTTGGGAGCGACCCTGCTGACGCGGGTGCAGCGCAGCGCGCAACCGCTGGACCTGGCGCTGGCGCAGACCCGCCGCTGGATTGCCAGCCAGGCGCGGCGGGGCTGAGTCCGGTTTCCCGGGGTCAGGCCTGCGCCGGAACCGGTGTGCGCACCCCGATCGCGCCGACGAACGGTACGAACGCCAGCACCGCGGCAACGATCTGCGCCGCGAACACGGCCCCGTAGGCGCCGGCTTCGTCGCGTCCCGCCAGCTTCGCCAACTGGAACACGATCTCCAGGATCTCCAGGCCGAACTCGGTGCCGAACATGATGACCAGCGCGGGCAGCAGCGCCACCAGCGGATTGTTGCGGCCCGACGCCATCACGATCGCGACCACCACGGTGGTTACCGCGCCGACGCCGGCTCCGGTCGCGATCTTGGTGAGATAGAAGAAGTTCTCGTCGGTGGCGACCTTCGGATAGTAGGCATAGCCGGCGACACCGAGCAGCGTCGCGACCAGTCCCGCGCCGATCAGGTAGGGCAGCGCCCGGGGCCAGCGCACATAGGCGGCGCCGGCGAGGAACACGGCGGCGATCTGCGCGAAAGCGCCCAATGAGGCGCGGTCGTCGATCAAGGTCGACGAGCACAGGTGCCGCACCAGGAAGGTGGTGTCGTAGAAGCCGGTGGTCGGGATCTCGAGAATGAACAGGCAGGCCAGCAGCAGTGCGGCATGGCGCGGCAACAGCGGGCCGGTGGCCGGCTGGCGCCGCAGGTACAGCACCGACCAGGCGACGATGCCGAAGAACGCCAGCATCAGCGCCATGCTCACGGCGCTGGTGAGGCCGGCCAGCGTGTTGGAGGCGGTCCAGACTTCGAACGACAGGATGCAGGCCAGCAGCAGGCCGACGGCGGGCGGTGACAGGCGGGCGCCGGTGCTGTCCTGCCGCACGGCGGCGGCCGCGGGCGGCTTGAGCACCGTGACCGCCAGCACCAGGTAGGCCAGCGGGAACATGGCGAACACCAGGAAGTAATTGGCCAGGCCGATCTCGGGCGCCACGTACTTCACCAGTTGCGGCGTGAACAGGAAGGCGATGGGCTGCGCCGAGGTCCACAAGGTCGTCAGCAGCACGCGGCGCCTCTCGTTGTCGACGCCGTTGATCGCGATCTGGGCGATCGGCGAGAAGAAGGACACCGAGAAGCCGCCGACGGTGAACGCCGCGGCGACCACCAGCTCTCGCTGGGCCAGCGACGGCTGCCCCAGCATGACGGCGCCGAGGCAGGCGTACGCCGCCGCCGCCGCGACAGCGGCCATCACGGCGATCCGCCGCGACGTCCTCGCGTTGAGGATGAAGGGCGCGATCGCCAGGGCCATTACGGCCGATCCGATCAGCAGTTCGACGATCAGCTGGGTCTTCTCGACCGAGATGTTCAGGAAGCTGGCGAAATCCGCTTCGGAGACGAACACCGTCGATGCGACCACCGACTTGAGCCCGTTGCCCAGGAACACGAAGACCAGCAGCAACAGACCGGCGGGCAGGAGGACACGGTTCATTGCAGGCCTGACTTGAGTTCGGCTTCGATGAGGGCGGCGGCGCGGATCGCCAGCGCCGCCACCGTGAGCGAGGGCGCGTTCACCGGCGCCGTGACGTGGACCGAGGTGCCGAGGATGAACAGGTTGGCGTGGTCGTGCGAACGCAGTTCGTGGTCGACCACGCTGCTGCGCGGATCGGCCCCCATCCGCGTGGTGCCGGCGATGATCGCGTTGGACAGGTAAGGGGCGTTCACCTGCACGTCGCGCGCGCCCATGGCCGCAAAGATCCGGCGGTTCACGTCCATCGCCGCCTTCAGGCCGGCGCTGGTGTATTCATCCATCCGGAACGTCACCTTGGGTTTGGGGATGCCCGCGCTGTCGTTGACCGACGCCAACTCGACCCGGTTGGCGGGATCGGGCAGCGTCTCGGCCGACGAGTTGAGCCGCAGGTGGTGCGCCACCTCCTTGCGGATGCCGGCGATCAGGGACGAGCCGGTCAGTCCGCGCGACACGAGCGTGCGTGCCACGTTGGCCGCGTCGCTGTTGCCCGACCAGCCGCTGTTCATGAACGAGGTGCCGGCCGCCGCGTGCTGCGAGCGGAAGGCGCCGTCACGCAGTTCCACCAGGCCGGCGGTCTGCTGCGGGCCGCGGTAGGGATAGACCGGGTCGCGCGTCAGCGCCCAGATGTCCTGGTTGGCCTGCGTCAGCAGGTAGCGGCCGACCGCGTCGGATGAATTGGCGACGCCGCGCGGCGCCGTCTCCTGCGCCGAATTCAGCAGCAGCCGCGGATTCTCGATCGCGTGGCAGGCCAGGGCGAAGTAGCGGCCCGTCACCCACTCGGTCATGCCGTCGGGACGGCGGATGCGCAGGCGGCTGACCTTGCCGTCAGCTCCCACTTCCACGAAGGTCACCAGCGCGTCGGTGACGACCCGGGCGCCGGCCTGTTCGGCCTTCTGCGCGTGGACCGAGGCGTCGTACTTGGCGCCGATCGGGCAGATCGGAACGCAGGTGTTGTTGCCGCAGCAGGCCGGCCGGTTGTCGAACACCACCGAGTTGCGCGCGTGCGAGAACGGCGCGGCGTGCAGGCCCAGCGTCTCCAGCGCCTTCGCGACCTGACCGTCCAGGTAGGTCATCGGGATCGGCGGCATCTGGTAGGGCGCGCGGCGCGGCGACCCCCACACGTGGTCCGGATGTCCCGCCACGCCCCAGCGCGCCTCGATTTCCTCGTAGTAGGGTTCGAGCAGCGCATAGTCGATCGGCCAGTCCTGGCCGACGCCGTAGGCCGAGCGCATGCGCAGGTCCGCGGGCCGCAGCCGGTCGGCGAAACCGGTCCAGTGCCAGGTGGTGCCGCCGTAGATGCGCAGGTAGGCGCCGATGAATTTGTCCGGCCCGCCCTGCACGTAGAAAGCGTCGTAGTTGGTGTCTTCCGGATGGGGCGCGCTCGGCACGCTCGGGTACGGCGCCTGCGGCCCCTTGACGGGGTTCTCGTAGAAAGTCTTCAGGCTCTCGGCGCGGCTGCGGCGCGGTCCCGCCTCCAGCATCAGCACGTCCACGCCCTTGCGCGCCAGCGAGTACGCCATGTGCGCGCCGGCCATGCCGGTGCCGACGACGACGACCGTCGCGTGCAGGGGCGACTCGCTCACGGCGCCTGTTCCCAGTGGCCGAAGGCCGGGCCGCCGCACAGGCCGGGCGCCTTGGCGAAGCCCAGCGTGGCCCAGGCCAGCGACCACGGATAGAGCGGCGCCCGGGTGCGGCCGCCGCCGTCGATTTCGCCGGTGAACAGGATCAGCGCGATGAACCGGACCTGCGCGGCGACGGCGGCGTCGGCGTCGGACGCTGCGTCCTCGACCGGGTGGCCGCGCAGCGTATCGCAGAACGCCAGCAGCGCGGGCTGCCCGAACTTCGCGATGAAGGCATCGCGCACCGTGCGGATCACCACTTGGGCGACGCCGGGGACGCCGGCGATCTGCCGCACCGCGTCTTCGAACACCGCGTCGGTGCTGTCCTGGCGCAGCAGAGCGGCGCCGGAGGCGACCGGCACCGCGGCAGCGCCCGAGAGCAGGGCCCGGCGTGTCAGCGTCACTTGCTCACCACCACGAAGCCGCGGGCCTTCCCGGAGCCGGAGTCGACCGCCTGCATGCCGGCATACAGGTCCGACAGCGCCAGCCAGACCGGTGGGTACTTGTAGCGCGCCACGTCCAGCACGAGCACGCGATCGGTTTTCGCGTCGTAGGCAGCGACCGGCGAGATGTGGCCGTCGCCTGCCTGGCCGATCGGCCTGCGTGAGTAGTTGGCGACGAAGCGCTTGCCTGGGTCAGCCAGCGTGGCCTTGACGGTGGCGCGCAGCTGCTCCAGGCTGAAGCTGTCCGCATGCGCAAACTCGGCGCGGGTGCCGAGGTTGCGGAAGAAGGTGGCGAGCTCGGGCAGGATGAGCCCCTCGTGTTCGACCACTGCGTACGGCTTGACGGCCTGGTTGGCCGGCGTGAAGACGGCCGGTTGGGTCCACAGCGCCCAAGGGTAGAACTGCGTCGGTTTCGGCCGTTCCACGTCCAGCGAATTGAGCACCGCCGCGATCGTGGCCGGACCGCAGAAGGTGAGGATCTGCTCGGTCTCCAGGTACGACGCCAGCTTGAAGTACGGCCCGCGCAGGTCGGCGGCGAGCACCAGCGCCTCGCCCTCCGGCTCGGTGAGGTAGATCAGCCGGTCGGCGTGCGCGCCGGTGCAAAGCGCTAGGGCCGCAAAGCCCGCCATCAGCCATTGTCTTGTCATCTTGCTTCCCCGAACCAGCGCGCGAGCCGGGCGATCTCGCGATCGTCCAGGTCCTTGGCGAATTGCTGCATCACCAGCGCCGGGCCGCCCCTGCGGTTGCCGTCGCGGTAGCTGGTCAATGCGTGCACCAGATAGGCGACCTGCTGGCCGGCGATGATCGGCACGTCCGCCAGCACCGGGCGGCCGTCGACGCTGTGGCAGGACAGGCAGGGCGCCGCCGAGGGCGGCATCACGGACTGCGCGTGCACGAGGCCCGCCAGCGCGCACAGCGCCACGGCGGCTGCAAAGGGCCGGCGGCCGCTCATGCTTCGATGTTGATGTTGATCATCATTCCGGTGTCCTCGTGCGGCAGGATGTGGCAGTGCATCACGTAGCGGCCGATGTAGTCGGTGAAGCGGGTGCGCATCACCATCGTTCCGGCGGCGGGCACGGCGCAGGTGTCCAGCCACGGCCGGCGCGGGTCCGGCACGCCGTTGGAGCTGATCACCTGGAACGGGTTGACGTGGATGTGGATCGGGTGCGGGAACGGCGTCTTGTTGACGAAGGTCCATTCCTCGGCGGTGCCCAGCCGCGCACGCACGTCGTCGCGTGCCGGGTCGAAGGGCTTGTCGTTGATCGTGAACTCGGTGTCGCGGAAGTAGCCCTTGACCTCGCTCACGCCGAGCACGAACTGGCGGTGGCCGCTGATCTCGGCATCGGCGATCGGCTTGAGGATGGCGTTCGCCGGCAGGGCTCGCTTGGGGATCTGCCGCCCGAAGGGCAGGTCCTTGCCGATGCGCGGATCGGCGGCCGCGACCACGATGACGTCGGCCAGGTGCAGTTCGGGCAGCGCCTGCTTGCCCTGCATGAACGCCGGACGCCGCAGCCGGAACACACCGGGCTTGCCGGCCTTTACCAGCAGGTTGGCGCGGTTGCCGGGAGCGATGTCCAGCTGCGCCACCTGCTGCGCCGAGGGCAGCGGATTGCCGTCGCGCCCGACTTCGTGCAGCTCCAGCCCGTCCAGCGCGAGCGGCAGGAATTGCGCGTCCCCCGCGTGCAGCAAGCGCCAGTGCTGAACTTCGCCTTCGCGCAGGTAGATGCGCGGGCGGAACTGGCCGTTGATCAGGACATTGCGCTCCGCGTCGAGCGGCCAGATCGGGTCCTCGGTCTTGAGCAGGCTGTCGATGCCCGGCACCGGCGCCTGCAGCACCAGGATCCGTTCGACCGACTGGCGGATCTCGGGGACGTCGTCGAGCGCGCCGCGGATCACGACCATGCCGGCCGCGCCGGAGGCGACCTGCGCGGCGACCGAGCCGTGCCGGTGCGGGTGGTACCAGTAGTTGCCGGCCGGATGGTCCTTGGGAATCTGCAGCACGTAATTGAAGCGCTGGCCCGGCTGGATCTGCAGGTAGACGTTGTCGCTGTTGCCGCGCGGACTGACGTGAAAGCCGTGGTAGTGGACGTTGGTCGTGTTGAAGCGGTCCGGGATGTTGGCGACCGTCGGCTTGGTGTCCGCATTGGGCGGCATGCGGTTGTGGAACGCGACTTCGAGCGTGTCGCCGGCCGACAGCCGCAACGTGGGCCCGGGCAGCATCCCGTTGAACAGGCGCAGGTTGGCCAGGCCGCCGGGCAGCGCGACGCGGTTCACGCTCATGTTGAGCGCGGCGCGCAGCACGCCGTTGGCGGAACGCAGTTCCGGCGGATTGCGCAGGTCGTCCGCGAGCCCGAGCGGCGAAGCACCCGGTACCATCGCCGCATCGGCCTGCGCCGCCAGCACCGCGTCGGCGCCAAGGGCGACCAGTCCGGTGGAAGAGAGGGTTGCTGCTCCTGCCAGGAGCGCGCGCCGCCGGATCATGAACCGGCTTGGTGGAGTTTCATCGCCGCAGTGTACGTTTATTAACAACTACCACAGCGGCGTTACATCCATCCGCAGCGCGGGTGCAACACGCTCAGCCTGGTGACGGCGTCAGCAGCACCACCACGGCGCCGGCGCCGCCCTCGTCGGCCCGGGCCTGGACGAAGGCCAGCACTTCGTTCTTCTGGATCAACCAGCTCTGCACCTTGCCCTTGAGCACCGGCGTCTTGCCGGGCGAGCCCAGTCCCTTGCCGTGGACCACGCGCACGCAGCGCACCCCCTGCTTGATCGCTTCGCGGATGAAGGCGGCCAGCGCTTCGCGGGCGTCCTCGCGGCGCAGGCCGTGCAGGTCGAGCTCGCGTTGGATGGTCCAGTGGCCCTTGCGCAGCTTGCCCGTCACGTCGATGCCGATGCCGGGCCGGCGGAAGCTCAGCGCATCGTCCACGTCCAGCAGGGTACTGGCGTCGAACTCGTCGCTGATCGCTTCGCGCAGCACGCGCTGCTCGTCGAGTTGCTGCTGGAACGCAATCGGCGGCGGCTGCTGCGGCGCCAGCTGCACGCGCGGCTGCTCGCGCAGGGGCTTGACCGCGCCGGCCGCGCGCACGAACAGGTTCTTCTCCGCGTTGGCCTTGCGCTCGGCCTCCTTGCGCGCAGCCTCGCGCAACGCGGCGAGCTGCTGCTGTTCGGCCAGGTGCTGTTGGATCCGCTGCAGTTCCTGGAAGGACTTGGCCTTCATAGCAATCCCTTTTCCGCCATCGACAGCGCTTCGCCCTGCGTGACGAT
>JACMQP010000450.1 GCA_014376915.1 Ramlibacter sp. | reverse complement strand
TGCGCATTGGACTTGGTCACCACCGTCAGCAGCTTGCGCGGCCGCGACCGGGCCAGCTTGAAGGCGAAACGCATGATGCGCTCGACGCCGGCCCGGGTCATCATCGACACGTCGGTCGCAGCCTCGATCGGATGACCCTGGTGCACGCGGCCGCCGACGCCGGCGTATTCGCCCTCCGAGTTCTCGCGCACGATCACCCAGTCCAGGTCCTTGGGACCGCAGCGCTTGAGCGGCCCGTCGATGCCCGGCAGGATGCGCGTCGGCCGCACGTTGGCGTACTGGTCGAAGCCCTGGCAGATCTTCAGGCGCAGGCCCCACAGCGTGATGTGGTCCGGAATGTCCGGGTCGCCGGCCGAGCCGAACAAGATCGCGTCCATTCCGCGCAGCGCGTCGAGCCCGTCGGCCGGCATCATCACGCCGTGCTTGCGGTAGTAGTCGCCGCCCCAGTCGAACGAGGTGAACTCGAAGCGGAAGGCTTTCTGCGCCGCCGCCAGCGCCTCCAGCGCCGTCTGCCCCGCCGGAACCACTTCCTTGCCGATGCCGTCGCCGGGGATGCAGGCGATCTTGTAGGTCTTCATGGCTGGTCTCACTTGAAATCGTTGGGACGGCTGATTCTAGGATGCGAGCCCCAGCAACCGCACCGCATTGCCCTTCAGGATCC
The DNA here is from genome assembly GCA_014376915.1 of Ramlibacter sp. The sequence continues at coordinate 1,689 of JACMQP010000450.1, read as the reverse complement.
CGGGCATCACCTCGGGCTTGAAGCCGGCGTCCTCGAAGTCCTTCATCCAGCGGTCGGGCGTGATCAGCGGGTAGTCGCTGCCGAACAGGATGCGGTCCCTCAGCAACGTGTTGGCGTACTGCACCAGCTGCTTCGGAAAATACTTCGGACTCCAGCCCGACAGGTCGATCCAGACGTTGGGCTTGTGGGTGGCGACGCTGAGCGCCTCGTCCTGCCACGGGAAGCTGGGATGCGCCATCACGATCTGCATGTCGGGGAAGTCGATCGCCACGTCGTCCAGGTGCATCGGGTTGCTGTGTTCGAGCCGCAGGCCGCCGCCGCAGCGCATGCCCGAGCCGATCCCGCTGTGGCCGGTGTGGAAGATGGCCGGCAGCTTGTGGGCATTGATCACCTCGTAGATCGGCCAGGCCATCTTGTCGTAGGGGTGGAAGCCCTGCACCGTCGGGTGGAACTTGAAGCCCTTGACGCCATGCTCCCTGATCAGCCGCTCGGCTTCACGGGCGCCCATCTTGCCCTTGTGCGGGTCGATGCTGGCGAAGCACATCATCATGTCGCTGTTCTTTTGCGCCGCCTCGGCAATCTCCTCGTTGGGGATGCGGCGCCGGCCCAGCTTGGACTCGCTGTCCACGGTGAACATCACGAGGCCGAGCTTGCGCTCGCGGTAGTAGGCGATGGTCTCCTCGATGGTCGGCCGGCGACTGTTGCGAAAGTACTTGTCGGCGGCGCGGTCGTACTCCTCGCCGTAGTTGTCGAAGGGGTTCCAGCAGCTCACTTCCGCATGGGTGTGAACGTCGATGGCGACGAGGTTGGCATGGTCCATGGTTTGTCTCCGGTTGGGTGCAGCCTGACTAGGGAAAGCCCTAGGCGAAAGGCTTGCCGGCGTGCTTGAATTTGGTTATTGTTTATAACAATAATCCGACTCACTGGCAAATCCTCCATGACCCACAAAGACATCCTCCTGGAAATCCAGGGCCCGGTGGCCGTGATCCGGCTGAACCGCCCGTCCAAGCGCAACGCGCTGAGCGATGGACTCATTCTCGGCCTGCGCGAGCTGTTCGAAAAGGAGTTGCCGCAAGCGGGCGTGCGCGCCGCCGTGCTCGATGGTGCCGGCGAGCACTTTTGCGCCGGCCTCGACCTGTCCGAGCTCAAGGAACGCGACGCCGGCCAGGGCCTGTACCACTCCCGCATGTGGCACGCCGCGCTGGAGCAGGTGCAGTACGGCCCGGTGCCCGTGGTTGCCGCCCTGCATGGCGCGGTGGTCGGCGGTGGGCTGGAACTGGCCAGCGCCTGCCACATCCGGGTGGCGGACGAAACAGCGTTCTACGCCCTGCCCGAAGGCTCGCGCGGCATCTTCGTCGGCGGCGGTGGCGCGGTGCGGATCCCGCGGCTGATCGGCGTGGCCCGCATGACCGACATGATGCTCACCGGCCGCGTTTACAACGCACAGGACGGCGAACGCGCCGGCTTCGCGCAGTATCTGGTGCCGCCCGGCGAGGCCAGCGCCAAGGCGATGGGCCTGGCCACCCGGATCGCCGAAAACGCACCGCTGACCAACTACGCGCTGATGCACGCCCTGCCCCGCATCGCCGAGCAGCCGGCGGACCAGGGTTTCCTGACTGAAGCGCTGATGGCCGCCATCGCGCAGAGCGCGCCCGAAGCCAAGAGCCGGGTCAAGGCCTTCCTGGACGG
>JACMQP010000449.1 GCA_014376915.1 Ramlibacter sp. | reverse complement strand
CTGCCCTTTGAGCGCTTCGAAATTGCCGCCCATGGCGCCCGCGAAGCTCTGGTCGGCGATCACGATGTCGGCCTGGAACGGACCTGCCGCGCCGAGCGCCATCAAGGCACCGATCTCGGCCGCATCCTTGATCTTGTGCGGCCCGCCTTCGGTCAGGCCGGCATAGGCGGGGATGCTGCGTAGCGCCGCCGGGATGGTGACGCCGCGCATGTCGACCGTGTCGCCGACTGTCGGCAACGCGCGGATGACGGGCCGCTTGCCGGCACGCTCGAGCGCCACGCCCACGCGCCAGGCCGAGTCGTAGGCTTCGGTCGACAGCTTGCCGGATGCAACCAGGATGGTGGGCGTCGACGGCAGCGAGGACCAGGCCGTGCTCAGGTCCCTGACCGCGGAACCATCGTAGCGATAGGTGAATTTTGTCGTCGGTTCGATGCGCAGCAGGTTGCCCGGCGTCCGCGCGTCGGCGCACGTGTTCTCGCGGCCGACGGCTGTGCGCCAGTCGATGTTGAAGCGGACAAAACCACTCGGGCGCGGATTGCCGTCGACGGCCAGCGCCAGGCTGGCGTCGCCGCGCTCGGCGGTGAGCGGCCGGGCCGACACCGGGTAGCCGTCGACCGACAGGATCATCGTCGTGCGGCCGCCGTCGGCACGAACGTAGTTGGCGTCCAGCTGCAATGCAGCGTTCGCCAGCGGCACGTTGGTGGGCACCGGCAGGTAGATCTCGCGCAGCGTGTCCGGATAGCCCAGCACCAGCGGCCCGGTGAAACCGAGATCGGCAAAGGTGACGGTTCGCGGAATCCAGTTGTCGGCACTCATCCGGCGAAACACGTCCGCTGGCGACGTGCCCTGGGCGGCGGGCGCCGGCTGGGCCGAGACCAGCAGCGGCACGACCGCGGCGGCAGCCGCGAGGAACAGGCGCCGGAAGGACGGCGCCGGTTGGCACTGGAGCAGTGTGTTCATGACAGATCTACCTTTATTGCTTGTTGCATGAGATTGGGTGGGAAGCCTCGGCAGCCGCACAACGGGCTCCGGTCACCCAACGCGGGCGACCTTCGCTCCCTCGACCGTTACTGCGCTTGACTCGGGGCGATCCAGGTGAACCCGAGCTGGGTGATTGCGTCGATCAGTTTCTGGAAGTCGGCGAATCCAGGCGTGCCCACTTCCGGTTCCAGCCAGAAGGGATGGAAGAAGAACGATGCGTATCCGTCACGCACAGTCAGCGCGTACTGCGCGTTCGTCACGATGTCCTGCCAGGTGTAGTTGTAGTTGGACGTCGGGTCGATCGCGCGGATGTCGTACTCGATGTTGCCCAGGCTCTCCGGGATCACGCGCTGGCCGTAGTAGTCCTTCTTGATCACGTACGGGAAGATCTGGCCGACGCCGAAGTCCTTGCTGACGGCTGCGTTGTAGTTGGGGTTGTCGGCGGTGAAGTAGACGACCCGCTGGTAGGTGGTCTTGAACACAGTGGAAGCGGCCTTGGAGCTCAGCGCCGAGCCGTGGTAATGGGGAGCTTCCCACGCCACCGGCGAGTAGCCGTTGTTGACCAGGTCGGCGACGCCGGCGGTGAGCCGACCCAGCACCCAGCTGGTCGAGTCCTCCGCCACGGGCGAGTTGGCGACGATGTTCCAGAATTCGTAGTCGTCGCCGCTGACGCCGGTGTGCGGGTTCTTCATCTTGCCGTACTGGTGGGTGTAGCCGTGCATCACGATCTCGCCGCCGCGGGCCACCGCGTAGTCCAGCGACTTCTTCAAGTTGGTCGCCTGCGACAGCGGCACGTACTGCGGCGTGCCGCCGTTGTAGGCGCCCAGGGCGTCGACGTAATAGGGGATGGTCGCGACGGAGAACGGGATCTTCTTGCCGGAAAGGTAGTCGGTCAGCGTTTTCATCGCCTGCACCGAGACCAGCGCGCCGACATCTTCCAGCCGCACCAGCGCCTTGTGGCTCTCAGGATGGCTGATGCCCAGGATGTCGTGCAGGACGTCGCTCAGCACCAGGTAGCGATCGCGCGGGCCGATATAGCTGAACGGCATGTCGGCGAAGTACCAGAACTTGCCGGAGCGCACGATATAGGGCGCAACCTCGCCAGTCTTGGAATTGGACACGTTCACCAGGGCCATGGCCTTGGCCGGGTCGGAGATGGCGGTCACCCCGATGTCAGGATCGGCGTTGACGGTTCCCGTGGCGCTGTTGAACTGGTAGTACTTGACGAACGGCTTGTTCTTGTAGCTCACCGTGTCGAAGAAGCCGGGGGTCGGATTGCCGGAATTGGGAACCGAGTTCATTCCGCGCAGCCCGGAGAAGCCGAAGCCGCGCGTTGCCTGGAAATTGTAAGAAGCGTCCCAGGCCAGGTCCCAGATGTTGTACTTGAACCAGACCAGCGTCTTCTGCGTTGTCGCCGCGTCGGACAGGAAGGCGGCGGGCAGCGAGTTTCCGTAATACGCGCCAAGGTAGAAGGTCGCGTCGTACGTGTTGATCTTGCCGGCCGTGTAGTTCTGCACCGGCACCAAATCGACCGTGGCATCGAAGTGGCCCAGCAGGTTCCTGAGCATGATGGCGTAACCCATGCCGAGCTTCTCGAACTCGGTCCCGGGCGGCGCGTCATACAGGACCAGCGTCCTGGGGATGACTGTCTGGGCTTGCGCCGGGCCAAAACCGAGGGCTAGCAGCAAGGCGACCGCAAAGGCGAAGGAGCGCAGGAAGGATTTCATTTGCTCTTCCCCTTGCCGTTGTTGCCGACTTCGGAGTCATCCTTGTTGATGTCCTTGCTGTTCTGGCCCTTGTGGTGGTGCGCGCGGTCAGCCCGCTTCTGCTCCTGCCTGTCCATCCCCGGTTCGACCTTGACCAGATTGGAGCCTGGGGGTAGCGGCGGCGGGGTCACTTTGCCGGCCTGGGCCAGGGCAGCGAACGCCATGAGGGCGCAGGCGATGCCGGCGCCGAGAACCGGGCGCAACTGCCCGGTCGGGAT
>JACMQP010000448.1 GCA_014376915.1 Ramlibacter sp. | reverse complement strand
TCGAGATTGGCCTGCATGGCATCGAGCCGCTGCAGCAGAGATTCCAGATCGGACGGCTGCACGCCTTCCAGGCCGAACTCCTCGATCTCGGATTCCATCCGGTGCGACATTTCGCCCAGGCGCAAAGCGCCGGCCAGCCGCGCACTGCCCTTGAGCGTGTGCAGGGCGCGCAGCACCTCGTCCCGCGCGCCCCGGTTGTCCGGCCGTGCCACCCACTGGCGCAGCGCGCCGCCAAGCTGGGGCAGCAACTCGCCGGCCTCTTCGTCGAAGATCGGGAACAAGTCAGGGTCGATCGCGTCGGCCACATCGATCGAGTCGTGCTCGTCGTCCAGGTTCCGCATCGACGCAATCGCCCCCTGCGACAGCACCATGACGGCCGCTGGCGCGATCGGCTCGTGCGGCGTCACCGGCGCTGCAGGCCGAGCATCCAGCGCACCGAAATCGCTCAATGCGATGTCATCGTCCGGCAGCTCCGTGCGGTGGGGGATGTTCAGCTCCTGCAGCTGATGCAGCGCATCGGTCACTCGCGTGTCCGGTGCCTTGAGGAAACCGGCCGCGAACTGATGCAGCAGGCGGCGGATTTCCTCGGCGGCTGCCGTAAAGGCTTGGCCGTGTTGCGGCGTGCCATAGGCCAGCAGCTGGGTCTGCCCCAGGGCGCCTTCCAGCGCGCGGGCCACATCCGACAGCGCATCGAAGCCGACGGTGGCGGAGCTGCCGGCCAGAGCGTGGGCAAGGCCGACTGTGGAATCGGGAACGCGCGAATTGAGCTCCAGCGCCCACTCCGAGACTTCGGTTTCCAGACGGCGCGACCATTCGTCCGCCTCGTTCAAATACACGTTGTAGAGCGGGATGCCGATGCGCAGGGTGCCGATCACCTTGACCGGCTCGTCGTCCAGCGCCGGTTCGGCTTCGACCTCGGGCGCCGGCTGGGTTGCCGCGCGCGCTTCTTCCGGCAACGACGGCAATTCCTGCATCAGGCCCGACAGGGAGAATTCGTTTTGCGGCAGGTCCAGTTCGGTCGACAGCGTCACACGGCGCGCGGTGTCCGACACCTCCGCCAGGCTTTCGAGATCGATCCCTTCCATTTCGGACGGCGGCGGCATCGCTGGCGCCTCGGGCGCCTCGGGCAAGCCCAGGTCGAAACCGAAGTCGGCGGCCAGCTCGGCGGGCATTTCCTCCACGACCGGCTCAACCGACAGCGCTTCGTCAAACACATCGAAGCTGAATTCGGGCAACGCGATCTCGGCGAAAGAGTCGGGCGCTGGAGCCATCGCGATCGGCTCCGGCACGATCCCGGGCAGCTCGAACGTGAACTCCCCGGTCGCCTCAAGCGCAGCTGCCGACACGGACGTCTGCGCAGCGGCAGCGTCGGGACTGGCCGGGAAGACCAGCGGCACCAACAGCTGCTCGGTGCGCATGGCGTCGGCAGAGACGCGGAAGTTGCTGGCTTTCCAGCCGCTGTCGGTGCCCGCGGCGATGTCTTCGACCCACAACGCGAAACCGCGCATTGCATCGGCCGCCAGCATGCGCATGCCTTCCGTGGCCGGCTTCTGCTCGGCCAGCCATGCGTTGAGGACCTGCTCCATTGACCAGCCGGCGTCGCCGAACTCAGTTAAGCCCACCATCCGCGAGCTGCCCTTGAGCGTGTGGAAGGCACGCCGCAAGGTCGTGAGCTGGTTCAGGTCGGACGGATTCGCTGCCAGCGTCTCGAGGGCTGCCAGGCCGTTCTGCACCACCTCGCGCGCTTCCTCCAGGAAGATGTCCTGCAGGTCGTCTTCTCCGAAGTCTTCGTCAGCTGACGCGGCCGCCGGGGACGGCGCCGATGTCGGCGTCGGCGTCGGCTGGATCGTCGCGGCCAAGTCGCTTGGCGCCGCGGACGCCGCAGTCCCGTCCTGCGCGGCCACCGCCGCTGAAGCTTCGCCGGCACTGCTCGCCTTCGCGGAAGGACCCGCCAGCGCAGCATGGCCGGAGAGCGCGTCGAGTTTGACGCTGAGTTCGGCAGGCCCGGTATCGGGTCGGGCCTCGCTCACGACGCTGGCCACCTCCTGCGACAGCATGTCGTCGCTCAGCGAAACGCCGGCGTCGGCCTCTCCCAGGCTGTGCGCGGCGCGTCCCATCAGCGGCCTGAGCTCGCCGGTCTGGTCGTCGTAGACGAACAGCTTCTTGGCCAGGGCCGGCTGGTAACTCAGCATGTCGATCAGGAAGCCGAGAGCGCCGAGGTTGTTGCCCAGTTTGTCGAACGTCCCGGCGGCGCGCGCCTTTTCCTCGTCGACCTCGTCGACCAGCATTTCCTCGACCGCCTCGCGCATGCGCAGGACCGCCTGCGAGGCCTGGTCCAGGCCCAGCACCGACAGCACGCCACGCATTTGCGACAGGTAGCCGGGCGCCTCGCGCAGGCCGGCCTTGTCCTGCGGATTGCGGAAGAAGTTGTCGAGGAGCTTTTCGAGCTCGCCCAGCGTCGTGCGCAATTCGCCGACCACGCTACCCATGGTCTGGCGGTCGCTCACGCGGCGGTACAGCTCCTCCATCCAGGTTTCCAGCGGCTGGGCCTGTCCGCCCTGGCGCACGCCGTCCAGACGGGCGGCCAGATGCGCCGTGCGGGCTGCCAGTTGCGAGTCGGTCGGATCCAGGTCTTCGAAAGCGGCTTCGAGGTAAAGGATCGCGGTCGCCACTTCCATCGCCAGCTCGGCGCCGGGCGGCCGGGCCGAGCGCGCGACGCCGTCGACCACTGCATTGAGGGCCTTCGCCAGCGGCTCGCTCGGCGGATGCAGCTTCACCAGCGAATCGGTCACCAGGTGGAATTGGTCGGCGACGTTCTTGATCTTGTTGGCATCGCCGCCGGACAGCGCCGACCAGGTCTCCTTGGCCGTGCCGATGCGCTTGCGCGCCTGGGCCAGCAACATTGGGTCGAAGCGGCCGAACTGGCTGGTCTGGTAGTCCACCGGCTTGAAGCGGGCCAGCGACCACGCCAGCCGCACGGCGGTGAGCGCGGGAGCATCGGCCGCGCGCGCGGGCACCGCCTGCGAGCAGAAAAACACCAGGTCCTGCGCCAGCCGGTCCGAAACCGTCACCTCGCCCTTGGCCAGCGCGGCGTACTGCATCAGGATGCGCGAGGCAGCACGCTTGACGTAGATGTCCATTGGCAGCAGGCCGTGGGCCAGCGCCTCGAAATAGCCCGCGGCGATTTTCCAGAAAACCTTGGGCTGACGCACGGCCTGCGAAGCGGCCAGGCCGAGACTGAGCGTGACCAGGTCGCGCGCCGCCTTGCCATCGCCGGTCTTGACCACCGCCAACACGCCCTGGTCCATGCGGCCGCGCACGGCGGGGTCGTAGACCAGGGTCTGCTCCACCGCCGGCGTCTGCGGCTCGACCCAGCGCCAGTCCAGGGACCACAGATCGGCCGGATGAATCCGGTCGGAACCCGCCAGCTCCTGCGCATCGCGGTACTGCGGGAACAGCGCCACCGCCGAAATCGGCTTGCCCAGCAACAGGCCTTCAAGGTATTCGGTCAGGGCGAAACCGGCGCGTTCGAGCTTGGCCGAGGCCGCCTCGCTGCACAGCTCGGGCCGCTCGACGAATTTCTGCACCGCGGCTTCCATGCCGCGCAGCATGTGGGCCGGTGCCCCCATGCCCACCATCTCGAGGGCGCCGACCGCCTGATGCAACTGCTGGCGGGCGATGCGCAACTGGCCGTCGTCGACCGACGCCATGTCAGAACCACGGGCGAGGTTGGCGTCGCGCACGAAGCGGCGCAAGGCGGCAAAGGCGGTATCCAGCGACTTGCGCAGCTCGTCCAGCACCCATGCAAGGGGGCCGAGGTCGTTCGCTGCCAGGTCCAGGTCTGTTTCGTTGACTTGCATGGAGCCTCTGGAAGTGACGAGTGCCGGATGGAAGGGGGAAGCGGGCGGTTCAGGCGATCTTGAATCGCGACACCGACTGCCGCAGTTCCTCGGCCATCCGCGACAGCTCGCGCACCTGCTGCGCGGTCGATCGCGTACCCTCGCCGGTCTGCTCCGTCACGGCGAAAATGTGCTGGATGTTGCCGGCCACCACGTTGGCGGATTCGGCTTCCTTGGAGGCGGAGTCGGAGATCTGCTCGATCAGGTCGGCAAGGCGGCGCGACACCTGGTCGATCTCGGTCAGCGCGGTGCCGGCGTTGTCGGACAGCTTGGCCCCTTCGACCACGCCCTGCGTGGAGCGCTCCATGGCGGCCACGGCATCCTGCGTGTCGGTCTGAATCGCCTTCACCAGCGCGGCGATCTGGCGGGTCGCGTCGGCGGACCGTTCGGCCAGCCGCTGCACTTCTTCGGCCACCACCGAGAAGCCCCGTCCGGCTTCACCGGCCGACGCGGCCTGGATGGCGGCATTCAGGGCCAGCACGTTGGTCTGTTCGGTAATGTCCGAAATCAGCTCGGTGATTTCGCCGATCTCCTGCGACGACTCGCCCAGCCGCTTGATCCGTTTGGAGGTTTCCTGGATCTGGTCGCGGATGGAGTTCATGCCGCCGATCGCGTTCTGCAC
>JACMQP010000064.1 GCA_014376915.1 Ramlibacter sp. | reverse complement strand
GCGCTTGCTCAACTGGGCGACCAGGCCCTGCGCCGCGCCACCGCTGATCAGGTGCAATGGCTTCATCACTCTGCCTTGATGTGGGCCGACTTGATCACCTTGGCCCACTTTGCAATGTCGTCCTTGATGTATTTGTCGAAAACTGCGGGGGTCATCACCAGCGGAGAGGCGCCTTGCTTGCCCCACAGCTGCCTGACTTCCGGCTGGCTGGAAATGCGCGAGACTGCTTCGTTGAGCCGGTCGACGATCGCTTTCGGCGTGCCTTTGGGTGCCATCAGGCCCAGCCAGATCGTTGCCTCGTAGTTCGGGACGCCCGACTCGTGCACCGTCGGCACGTCGGGCATGACGTCTGAGCGCTGGCGCCCGGTGGTCGCGATGGCCTTCACCTTGCCGGCCTTGACCTGCTCCACCATGGTGGTGACAGCATCGAACATTAAATCGACCTGGCCGCCGATCACGTCGGTGCGCGCACCGGAACTGCCCTTGTAGGGGATGTGCACCAGGTAGACGTCGGCCATGTTCTTGAACAGCTCGCCAGCCATGTGGTACGGCGTGCCGGGGCCGGACGAGGCGTAGTTGAGCTTGCCCGGCTGGGCCTTAGCCAGCGCCACCAGCTCCTTGATGCTGGAGGCCTTGAGCGACGGATGCGCCACCAGCACCAGGTCCGAATAGTTGATCGGCGCGATACCCACGAAGTCCCGCGCCAGCACGAACGGCTTATTGGGGATCAGCGTTTCGTTCACCGTGTGCGCGTTCGACATCAACAGCAGCGTGTAGCCGTCCGGCGCCGACTTCGCCGCGATGTCGGTTCCGATCACCGAGCCGGCACCGGGCTTGTTGTCCACAACGAAGGACTGGCCCAGGCTTTCCTGCAGCCGCTGGGCGATGAAACGGGCGTAGTTGTCGGCCGGCCCGCCGGTTGCGAACGGCACGATGATCTTCACCGGCCGGCTCGGGTAAGCCTGGCCGAAGGCAGGCGCCGCCAGCAGCGAGCCCGTGAGGCCGGCTGCCAGCAGCAGTGAGCGGATGAGGGTGCGGCGGGTTGCCATGGTCATTCGACCTTCCCCATCTTCTTGACCACTTCGGCCATGCGCCGTGCATCGGCCTGGACGTACTTCTCGAACTCGGGCGTGTCCTGATACAGGATCGGGCTGCCGGCGTTCAGGATCACTTCCCGCACCTTCGGATCCATCGCGGCCGCCCTGGCCGCGGCCCGAAGCCGCTGCGCCACCACTTCCGGTGTTGCCGCCGGAACGAACAGGCCCGACCACTGCGCGTACTCGGCGTTGTAGCCGGCGGCCTTGAGCGACGGCACCTCGGGCAGCGCATCGAGGCGGCTGGTGCCCCAGTGGGCCAGCACGCGCAACTTGCCGGCCTTCACCTGCTGAAGCACCGTGGCCGGACCAGAGGACACGACGTCGATCTGGCCGCCCAGCAAGGCGACGACTGCGGGACCGGCGCCTGTGAAAGGCACGTGCGTCATCTTGATGCCAGCGCTCTGCGCCAGAATTTCCATCGGCACGTGCATGGTGCCGTAGTTGCCGGACGAGCCGTAGTTGATCGCGCCGGGCCGCTTCTTCGCATCCTCGACAAAGTCCTTCGCGGTTTTCCAAGGCGCGTCGGCGCGCACCGCCAGCACCGTGGGGTCGGCCGTGAAGCGGGCGATCGGGCGCAGCGAATTGAGCGCGAACATCTGGTTGCGCCCCAGCACCACGTCGGCTTCCGGCAGCACGGTGAGCGAGGAAAGCGACATCAAAACCGTGTAGCCGTCAGCGGCGGCCTTCGACGCCAGGGCCATGCCGATGCCGCCGCCGGCGCCAGCCTTGTTCTCGATGATGACTGGCTGGCCCAGATCGCGCGACATGGCTTCGGCCACCGGCCGCGCGACGATGTCGGCGAGGCCGCCGGGCGGGAACGGGACGATCATGGTGATCGGCCTGGCCGGCCAGGCCGGCTGGGCGGCGGCAAAGCTGGCGCTTGTAAGCGCAAGGACTGCGGCAAAAACGGAACGACGGTGCATCGGGGAAGCCTCCTTTTTTCGTTAGCATGCTAGATGCGAAGGCCCGGGCCGTAGAGCGTTTTCCCCCATTGGGCGTGGCCCAGTTGTATCAAGCCGCAAGCGGGGCTTCGGCCATGGCCTCGAGCTGCTCCTCCAGCATCTGCACCTGCCCTCGCCAGTAGTCGCTGCTGCCGAACCAGGGAAACGTCGGAGGAAAGGCCGGATCGTCCCAGCGGCGCGCCAGCCACGCGCTGTAGTGGATCAGGCGCAGCGTGCGCAGCGGCTCGATCAGGACCAGTTCGCGGCGGTCGAACTCACGGAACTGCTCGTACCCGTCGACCAGGGCGCCGAGCTGCTGGGTGCGCTCCCGCCGGTCACCCGACAGCAGCATCCACAGGTCCTGCGCGGCCGGCCCGGTGCAGGCGTCGTCGAGGTCGACGAAGTGCGGTCCCTGGTCCGGCGTCCACAGGATGTTGCCTGGATGGCAGTCGCCGTGCAGCCGGATCCGCCGGCAGGGATTGGCCTGCAGCACGGCCTCGATCATGTCGATGGCCTTGTCGCATTGGGTGAGCCACGCGCCCTGCACGTCCAGCGGGATCGCGTCGTGGGCAATCAGCCAGTCCCGCGGCTCGACTGCGAAGGTCTGCACGTCCAGCTGCGGCCGCACCTTGAACGGCTGCGCGGCGCCCACGGTGTGGATACGGGCCAGGAACCGGCCGATCCACTCCAGCACATCGAAGTCGTCCAGCTCGGGTCGCCTCCCGCCGCGGCGGGGACTGACACTGAAGCGAAAGCCCGCGTGTTCGTGCAGCGTCCGTCCGACCAGCACCAGCGGGCCGACCGCGGGAACTTCCGCCGCCATCAACTCGGCAGAAAAGCTGTGCTCCTCCAGGATCTGCAGGTCGCTCCAGCGGCCCGGCCGGTAGAACTTCGCGACGACGCTGTCGTTGCCCTCGTACGGGTCTTCGAGCTGGACCTGGTAGACGCGGTTTTCGTACGAGCTTAGCGCCAGCAGGCGACCGTCGCCGTGCAGGCCCACCGACGACAGTGCATCGAGCACGACGTCGGGCGTCAGGTTCTCATAGGGATGGGAGGACATTCGCGATTGTCCCCCGCTGGCGCGATTCAGGGTTTCGACAGCGACAGGATATGGCCGCGGGATGGATCCCCTTGCCCGGCCAGCACCTCGGCGTAGGCGGACTGCACCGCTGCCGGCCCATCGTGATGCACCGCCACCAGCCAGGGCGCCTGCGGATCGGACACTTTTGCGTGGAAGCCGCGCCAGGCGGCCACCAGCCGCTCGCCCAGCGCTTCGGGGCCCCAGTCGGCATTGCGCTTCTTCACCTGGGCCGGGGCAAAGAACAGCACCGGCCGTGGTCCGGCCAGATCCTTGCCGCCACCGAGTTGCTCGACGTGGGTGCCGCCGATCGAGCAGCTGTATTTGAGGTTGGCGAAGTGGCTGTGGATGGTCCGGCGCAGGGCGGCGTTGCCGGCGAAGTCGATGTAGACGGCGGCAGTGTCAAGGCCGATCCAGTGAAGGTCGTCGTAGGTCAGCACCTTTGTGTAGCAGCCCAGGCGCTCGCAGAACGCCTTGTTGCGCGCGGAGGTGAGGCCCACGACGCTCAGCTCCGGGCGCTGCGCCAGCTGGAATGCCGTGCCATAAGCCGTCTTGCTCGAGGCGCTGGACAACAGCAGTGTGTCCGCGCCGAAGAAGCCGTTGTCGGCCAGAAAGTCGTCGATCAGCCACGAGGTCACGAAGAGCGGCCGGAGCAGCGCCTGCGCGTCCTCGTTGTCCACGCTATAGAACGGATCGGCGCTGCAGCGCAAGTACTGGTTGTAAACGGCGTGCAGCGCACTGCGATGCGCCGCCGCGTCGCGGAAGCCGGCGGGGGAGAGCCGCGCGGGCTGGAGCACGGCGTGGTCGGCCATCGGCCAGTAGCCGTAGAGTCGCTCGCCCACCGCGACGCCCGGGTGCAGCGACTGCACCACTGTGGCGAAACCCCAGACCGGCACGATGCCCCAACCGTCTTCGGCAGTGGGGAAGAACTGCCAGTAGTTCATCGTGTCCCCGAACGCCGCGTACGTAATGTTGTTGGACGTGAGGGCGAAACTGTCGACGCGAGCCCGGACCGTGCCGCCAGCAAGCGGCAGGTCTGCCGCTTCTTGCAACCGGGTCTGCGCCAAGCGGTCCTTGCGGACCTGGAAAGTGGTGGTGCTCATGTGGCCGACCATAGACGAAACGGCCCGCCGGTTCAACACCAACGGGCCGCCTGGGCGACCTGAGCGAAGGCGATCAGACCAGCGTGATCGTGACGTCGATGTTGCCGCGCGTGGCGTTGGAATACGGGCAGACCTCATGCGCCGCGTCGACCAGCTTCTGCGCCGCTTCGCGGTCCATGCCGGGCAGGCTGACGTTCAGGTGCGCAGCGATGCCGTACGCCTGGCCGACCTTGCCCAGGTCAACGGCGGAGTCGATTGCCAGGTCGGCCGGCAGCGTAATTTTCTGCATGCCGGCGACTGCCTTCATGGCACCGACGAAGCACGCGGCATAACCGGCGGCAAACAGCTGCTCGGGATTGGTGCCGGTGCCGGCGGTGCCGGGCGACGACAGCTTGATGTCGAGGCGGCCGTCGTCGGTGCGTGAGGCGCCGTCGCGGCCTCCGGTGGTGTGGGCCTTGGCGGTGTACAGAACTTTTTCGAGCTTGGCGGTCATGATCGTCTTTCGGTGGTGAGGTTGGAAAACATTTAGGCTGTGAGGCGCTGGCGCAGGGCTTGCACCTGGCGGGTGAGTGAAAGGATGTCGGGCAGTGGGCAATGCACGGCTTCGGCGATACAGGCCGGGATCCGGGATGCGCGGGACTTGAGCTTGCGGCCGGCGGCGGTGAGCGTCACATGGACCCGCCGCTCGTCATCGAGCGCACGGATGCGGGAGACCATGCCGGCGGCTTCGAGGCGCTTGAGCAGCGGCGTCAAGGTGCCGGAGTCCAGAAACAGGCGCTCGCCGAGCTCGGACACCATCAAGGCGTCGCGCTCCCAAAGCACCAGCATCACCAGGTATTGGGGATAGGTGAGGCCGAGGTCGGCCAGCAACGGCTTGTACAGCTTGGTCATCGCCAGCGACGCGGAATACAGGGCGAAGCAGAGTTGGTTGTCCAGCTGCAGTGCCTTGTCGGTCATGGTTGGCGACGATGTCATTTGCCAAATTATATAGAACAATCTAATCGTGTGCAATTTAACTTGGGCGAGCCAGGAACGACAGGACAGGAACGGGAGGTCAGGCCGGCGTGGCCAGGGCGGGCGGCGCCGGTCGGGACGAGATCACCTCGTCGAGGATGGAGTCCAGCAGCAGCATGTCGCGGTACACGCCGAGCGCGAGCTGCGGCGGGCCGGCGCTCTTCTGGCGTGACGCGGCGTCGCCCAGCATCCAGCGCAGGATGAACAGACGGGCCTCGCGTTGCGGCCACTTGCGCAACAGGTCGTCGCACAACTGCTTGTCATCGGCGATTTCCGCGTCCGCATTGGTTGCCGCATTCCACTGGGGCGCGTTCTGGCCGAAGCGGGAGCGAAAGGCGTCGCGCACCAGCTCCCATTCCTCGCGCTGGTCCAGGCTTCTGTACAGCGCGCGCAGTTCCAGGAACACCCAGGGACTGCTGTAGCGGAAGTCCACCAGGTGCTGTTCCAGCAGTTCGGCGGCAGCCCTCAAGTCCTTGCGGCGGCTTAGCTTCCGCAGTCGCTCGTTCAGGTCGTGCAGATCGACCAGCGTCGCCTCGCGCCGCGACGGCGTGTCGCCGATGATCGAAACGTAGACCGGATGCGCCGTTTCGACCAGTTCGCGATCCTCCGGGAACGTCTCGCCGTGGCCGCCGGCGGAGTGGCGGCGCCGGGACGCCGGTTCCGTTGCCCACGGGTTGGCACCGCCATCGGCTTCCATCTGCAGGCGTCGCCGTCGCTCGTAGATCCAGCCAACGCCGGCGGCCAGCGCCGCGCTTGCCAGCGCCCACGTCAGTTCGGGCGGCGGCGTCGCCACCAGGCTGCGCGGAAGGGCGACGGCGGTCGGCAGTGCAGTCTCGAACCGCGTGAGGCTGGCCAGCGAAATCGAAGGCGGCGACGCGGGCAATGCGGCAGCGATGGGAATCGGGCTGGCGACAGCCGGTTTCGGCGGTGGCCCATCGCGCTCCGGGGGAACCATCTGCAGCTCGGTGCTGGACCGCAGCGCCATCGCAGCGCCCTCGGAATCGGACTCCGGCAAGATCGCGGCTGCGGTGTCGGGCGTCAAAAGGTAGCGTCGCCTGATGGAATGGTGTGCGGATGTTACAAGCCCGCTGGCGGTTTGACCACATTGGTTGTAGCTTCGGCGCCTAAAGGGGAGCAAATGGTTGACTACATCATTGTTGGCGGCGGTTCGGCGGGATGCGTGCTTGCGGCTCGCCTGAGCGAGGACCGCACCACCCGGGTCGCGCTCCTGGAGGCGGGGGGCCCGGACAGCAGCGTGTTGATTCATTGCCCGGCCGGTCTTGCCCTGCTGGCGAAGAGCGGCCAGTCGAACTGGGCGTTCCAGACCGTGCCCCAGCCGGGGCTGGGCGGGCGGCGTGGCTACCAGCCGCGCGGCCAAGTGCTGGGTGGATCGAGCTCAGTCAACGCGATGATCTACGCCCGCGGCCACCCGGACGATTACGACCACTGGGCGGCCCAGGGCAATCCGGGCTGGGGCTGGAGCGACGTGTTGCCGTACTTCAGGCGGTCCGAGCACAACGAAAGAGGCGCCGATGCCTGGCACGGCACCGGCGGTCCGCTCAACGTGATGGACCCCCGCAGCCCCAGCCGCTTCGGACCGCTGTTCGTGCAGGCCGGGCGCCAGGCCGGCTACCGCGAAAACCCGGACTTCAACGGTGAGCAACAGGAAGGCGTGGGCCTGTACCAGCTCACCCACCGCAACGGCGAGCGCTTCAGCGCGGCCAAGGCCTACCTCACGCCCAACCTGGACCGCCCCAACCTGCAGGTGATTACCGGCGCCCGCACCACCCGCATCCTGACCGAGGGCCGGCGCGCGACCGGCGTCGAATTCGTCAAGGACGGTCGTCTGTGCCAGCTCGATGCGGCGCGGGAAGTGCTGCTGTGCGCGGGCGCGCTGCAGTCGCCGCAGTTGCTGCTGCTGTCCGGCATCGGCCCGGCGGCCCAGTTGCAGCAGCACGGCGTCGCGGTGGTCCATGACTTGCCGGGAGTGGGCGAGCAGTTGCATGACCACGTCGACGTGGTGCAGGTTTGGAATACGCCGCGGGCCAAAGATCTGTTCGGCCTGTCGCTCGCCGGCGCGGCGCGCGTCGTGCAGGCGATATTCGAGTGGCGCAAGCAGCGCAGCGGCATGCTGACGACCAACTTCGCCGAAGCCGGCGGCTTCATCCGCAGCGGACCAGACCAGGCCATTCCGGACCTGCAGCTGCATTTCATCATCGGCAAACTGGTTGACCACGGCCGCAAGACCGTGTTCGGTCACGGCTTCTCTTGCCACGTCTGCCTGCTGCGCCCGAAGAGTCGCGGCAGCGTCCGGCTGGCCAGCGCCGATCACGCCGCCGCCCCGCTGATCGACCCGAATTTCCTGGGCCTGCCGGACGACCTGGAGCCCATGGTGCGCGGCTTCAAGGCGATGCGCCAGTTGCTCGTGCAGCCGGCGCTGGCGGCGCTCGGAGGTCGTGAACTGCCCGAATCAGCCGCGGCGCAGACCGATGCGCAGATCGGCGCGTTCATCCGCGCCAATGCCGACACGATCTACCATCCGGTTGGCAGTTGCCGGATGGGGCCCGGCGCGATGGACGTGGTTGACGCGCAGCTGCGCGTCAAGGGGATGGCCGGCCTGCGCGTGGTGGATGCTTCCATCATGCCGCGCATCGTCGGCGGCAACACCAATGCGCCGGTCATCATGATCGCCGAGAAGGCCGCCGATCTCGTGCGGGCGCAACAACTTTAGGGTTTCCGCAGGGATCGCCGGAAACAATGGCACAAAGGCGACGACACCATCAGGATCGACCAGAAAGCGCGCCATCATCGCGCCGAGGGGACGTGCCACCAGAATCGGCCTTTCCAGCACCTGAGTGACGGCCCGATTGTGTCGGAGCCCCCGCGATGGCAGCCGGTAGCCTAGAATTTTCGGTTACTCGACTCCTGGTGAACAATGTGTCCGATCGGCTTGCGGTAACGCCCCAATACTTGATGCCCAAGCGACTGATGACGGTTTTCGCCGGCAAGGTTGCGAACTGGCGCGGCGGCCCGGTGACACAGGCCATCATCCGCAAGTTCGTCGCCCACTACGGCGTCGATATGGCCGAAGCGGCGAATCCGTCGATCGAAAGCTACGCGACCTTCAACGACTTCTTCACGCGCGCGCTGCGCGACGGCGCCCGGCCAATCGCGGACGCGGCGCTGGTCTGCCCGGTCGATGCCGCGATCAGCCAGTTCGGGCCGATCGAGAAGGACCAGATCTTCCAGGCCAAGGGCCACAGCTATTCGACCCGGGCGCTGGTCGGCGGCGACCAGCAGCTGGCGCACCTCTTCGACCACGGCCACTTCGCCACGCTGTACCTGGCGCCCAAGGACTATCACCGCATCCACATGCCGTGCGAGGGCCGGCTGATGCGGATGATCTACGTGCCGGGCGACCTGTTCTCGGTCAATCCGCTCACCGCGCGGCATGTCCCCAGCTTGTTCGCCCGCAACGAGCGCGTGGTCTGCGTATTCGAGACGGCTTTCGGGCCGTTCGTCAACGTGCTGGTCGGCGCCACGATCGTCGGCAGCGTGGCGACGGTCTGGCACGGCGTCGTCAATCCGCCGCGCACCCGTGAGATCCGCGAATGGCGCTACGACGACCAGTCCATCGTGCTGGCCAAGGGCGCCGAGATGGGCCGCTTCCTGCTCGGCTCCACCGTGGTGATGCTGTTCCCACAGAACGTCGTCACCTTCACCCCGGACTGGGCGCCGGCCCGGGCGGTGCAGCTGGGCGAGGCGATGGGAACGATGGCCTAGCGTCACTTGCGCCGCAGCGCGTCGATCGCTTCCATCCGGGCGGCGCGGCTGCCGAACATGTCGCGCTCCCAGCTCGCATCGAAGCCCGCCCAGGAGGGCGAAGGGAACGAAGACAAGGAACGACGGCGACCACACCAAGCAGGCTGTTGCCGCCCAGTGCGGTGGATTCGCCGGTCTGGTCGCTTGCGCCGGGTCAAGCCGGCCACTGGCGCCCCGGTGGGCGCGCTACTGGAACGCGACTTCGTCGAAGCTCCGCAGCTTGCGGCTGTGCAGGCGCTGGCTGCCTTCGCGCCGCAGGATCTCGATCGCCCGCATGCCGATGCGCAGGTGCTGGTCGACCCGCTCGCGGTAGAACTGGTTGGCCATACCCGGCAGCTTGATCTCGCCGTGCAGCGGCTTGTCGCTCACGCACAGCAAGGTGCCGTAGGGCACGCGAAAGCGCAGGCCGTTGGCGGCGATGGTGGCGCTTTCCATGTCCAGAGCCACGGCGCGACTCTGGCTGAAGCGGCGTTGCGGTTGGTTGCCGGGCAGCAGCTCCCAGTTGCGGTTGTCGGTGGAAGCGACAGTGCCGGTGCGCATGATGCGCTTCAAGTCGGCGCCCTTGCATTGGGTGACGTCCGCCACCGCCTGTTCCAGCGCCAGCTGGATCTCCGCCAGCGCCGGGATCGGCACCCACAGCGGCAGGTCCTCGTCGAGCACGTGGTCTTCGCGCACGTAGGCGTGGGCCAGCACGTAGTCGCCCAGCTGCTGGCTGTTGCGCAGGCCCGCGCAGTGGCCCAGCATCATCCACGCATGCGGCCGCAGGACGGCAATGTGGTCGGTGATGGTCTTGGCATTGGCCGGGCCGACGCCGATATTGACCATGGTGATGCCGCTGTGGTCGGCGCGGATCAGGTGGTAAGCCGGCATTTGCGGTAGCCGCGGCGGCGCCGTTCCGGGCGCGGCTTCGGGCAACGCGCCGGTCGGATCAAACTGGTGGCCTTCCATGCCGACCCGCCGCGTCACCACGTTACCCGGCTCGACGAAGGCGATGTAGTCGCTGGCGGGATTGGCCATCTCCTCGTGACCGAGGCGGATGAATTCGTCGATGTAGAACTGGTAGTTGGTGAACAGCACGAAGTTCTGGAACCACTCCGGCGCCGTGCCGGTGTAGTGGCGCAGCCGGTGCAGCGAATAGTCCACCCGTGCCGCTGTAAACAGCGCCAGCGGCTGCGGCTCGCCGGGGCGGTGGTCCCACGTGCCGTTGGCGATGCCGTCGTCCATCGCGCCGAGGTCCGGCAGGTCGAACACGTCCCGCATCAGCGCTCGCCGCGCCGGGCTCAGCGAGCCTTCGATGTAGTCGTTCTCGGCGAAGGAGAAATGCACCGGGATCGGCTGCGTGCTGGTGCCCACCTCCAGTTCGACGCCATGGTTTTCCCGCAGCAGCCGGAACTGTTCCAGGTAGTAGTTGCGGTACAGGTCGGGCCGGGTCAGCGTGGTCTCGAAGCGGCCGGCTCCGGCCACGAAGCCATAGCTCAGGCCAGAGCTTTCCAACTCGTTTTGCCGCACCACGGTGTCGGTGTGGATCCGCACGAACGGATAGCAGGCCCGGACGTGGCCGGGCAGGCTCTCCCCGCTCACGAACCGCTGCATCGCGTCACGTAGATGGCCAATCTGCTGCGCATAGATCTCCCGGACCTGCGCCAGGGCGCTTTCGCAGTCGGTGTGCCGGCTCGGAGCGATGAAGGGAGGCAGGTAGGGCATGCAGCGCATTGTGCAACGCCGATCGAGGGGCGGGCACGGGCGCCATTTTGCGCGTGGGACCAAGTCCTACACGGTGTAACGAACTCACCTGACTCCTGTTAAGCCAGCCGACTTTTTAAAGTTGTCGTATGGGAAACGAATTCAACTCGATCACTGGAGAAAGCGAATGAGAACAGCAGCGATGGTGGCCAATCCGTTTGAATTGATGATGGATCCGGAGGGTGTGCGTCAGACAATCGCCAAGTCGGAATCGCTGAGCAAACTGAGCCAGCGCCAATGCCATCCCCTGGACCGCGCGGTGATCCGCAGCGCCAGTGCCGAGCTCGCTGCTTACGATGCGAAAATCGACCGCACTACGATTTACCTGCCGCCGGAAGACCCGAAGCCGGCGCCGATCGTGCGCGCCTACTTCGAACCTCTGATCTGATTCCCACGAGCGGCTAGCAGGTGGCCGCTAGCCGTGGGTCGCGGCCAGCGGCTCACGCATCGTGACGAATTCCTCGGCCGCGGTCGGGTGGATTCCGATGGTGCTGTCGAACACCGCTTTGGTGGCTCCGGCCTTCAACGCCACGGCGTACCCCTGGACGATTTCGCCGGCATCCGGGCCAACCATGTGGAGGCCGACCACCCGGTCGCTCGCCGTATCCACCACCAGCTTCATGAGCGTACGCTCCTTGCTGCCGCTCAGCGTGTTCTTGAGCGGCGTGAATTCGCTACTGAACACCGTCACCGCGCCGAGCTTCTCTCGTGCCTGAACTTCTGTCATGCCGACTGTGGCGATGTTCGGGTGCGTGAATACCGCCGTCGGGATGAAGTCGTAGCCCATCGTGCGTGAACCGGTCCCGAACAGGTGATCGACCAGCGCCATGGCTTCGCCCAGCGCCACCGGGGTAAGTTGCACCCGCGACGTCACGTCCCCCACTGCGTGGATCGACGGCACGGACGTCTGGTAGCGCTCGTCGACCACGATCGCGCCGTCCTTGCCTTGTTTCACTCCGACCGCCTCCAGACCCAGCCCGTTCACATTCGGCAACCGGCCGGTGGCGTACAGCACCGTGTCCGCCATCACTGCGCGGCCGTCGGCGAGCAGTGTGCGCAATCCGTCCGCGGTCTTCTCGATGGACTTCACGTCGGCCGAGGTGTGCAGGTTGACGCCGTGCTTGCGCATCTCCGCCTCGATGAAGACGCGGATGTCGTCGTCGAAGCCGCGCAGCACCCGGGCGCCGCGATAGAGCTGCGTCACCTTTGAACCCAGTCCATTGAAGATCGAGGCGAACTCGCAAGCGATGTAGCCGCCACCCACGACCAGCAGCCGGCGCGGGAACGGATCGAGGTCGAACATGCTGTCGGAGCTGACCACCAGCTCATGCCCGGGGAAGAACGGCACGCTGGGCGTCCCGCCGGTGGCGATCAGAATGTGGCGAGCCGAAAAGAGTCGGTCGCCTGCTTCGGTCCGCACCTGCACCGCGTTGGCGCCAACCGGCTGGGCCCAGCCACGGACCAGTTCCACGTCAGCCGACGCCAACAGCTTCCCGTACACACCGTTCAACCGGGCGATCTCTTTGGCCCGATTGGCCTTGAGCACGTTCCAGTCAAACCGGGGCGCTCCGACTTGCCAGCCAAATCCAGCTGCGTCGTCGAACTCCTGCGCGAAGTGGGCCGCGTAGCTGTAAAGTTTTTTCGGGATGCAGCCCACGTTGACGCAGGTGCCGCCGAGCGCAGCCGCCTCCGCGACAACCACTTTCGCGCCGCGCTGGGCAGCCATGCGGGCGGCCCGCACGCCGCCACTGCCGCCGCCGATGACGAAGAAATCACAAGGGGTCGGTTCCATGGCCTGCCTTCTGGCCGTGTCGGCCGTTGCTGTGCATTCTAGGAGCCAGGTCGCGCGCCGGTGCGGCGCAGGGTCGCAGCTATCATGCCGTGATGATCTCCACCGGCACCTGGTCCCAGGCCTTCGCCAGTATCGGGCGCGTGCCGGTGCGCTGGCTGGCCGGTTGGTGGCGAATCGTCGAATTCGGCGCCATCGTGCTGGTGCTGGCGCTTTCGCCTTCGTCTTACCGTACCGGCGTCGGCCAGGCCCTGGCGCGCCATATGTACCTGGACACGGCGCCGATCCTCGGCTGGTTCACGGCGCTGTGCGCGCTGCTCACGCTGGTGATCACGCGAATCGTCGTCGTGACTGCCTACAGCTACGGCCTGTCCCAATACGCGCTCGAGATGGTGATCCGGGTGCTGGTGCTGGAGCTGATTCCGCTCACCGCGTCGCTGTTCGTGGCCCTGCGCTGCACCATTCCCAATGGCGCAGCGCTGGCGGAAATGCGGCGCGTCGGCCGCTTCGACGAACTGCTCCGGCACGGGGTGGACCCGGTCGCGCGCGAGGTGCTGCCGCGCGTGCTGGCCGGCGTGTTTTCCGCGATCACGCTGGCTGCGCTCAGCTGCGTGGTGGCTTTGGGCCTGGCCTATCTTGCGGTCTACGGCCTGAGCACTTCGGGCATTGGCGGCTACACCCGGATGTTCGGCCACGTCTTCAATCTGGCCGTGTCGTTGATCTTCGTTCTCAAGACGCTGTTCTTCAGCCTGGCCGTCTCCGTGATCCCGATGGCGTCCGCGCTCTACGATCTCGACGGCGACGGTTCGCGCGAGAGCGCCGCACTGCAGGGGCTGGTGCGGATGTTCGCCGTCCTGCTGCTGATCGAGACTGTGTCCCTGGTTGGCAACTACTATTGATGTCCATGCGCACACCGCCCGTAACGCCCGACACGCCGGTGCTCAACTCCGAGCCGGTGGCCCAAGGCGGCGTGCGCCACCTGGAATTCAAGGCCCGGTTGCTGCTGCTGTTCACGGCGCTGCTGGTCGCCGGCTCGGCCCTCTACCTGCTCCACGCCCGCGGCGTGTTCGAGCCGACCCAGACCCTGGTGCTGGCCGCCGACGACTCTGAGGGCGTGGTGGCCGGGATGGACCTGACTTTCTCCGGATTCCCGATTGGCCGGGTGCGCGCGGTGGAACTCGCGCCCGACGGCAACGTGCGGATCCTGATCGACGTGGCGAAGAAGGACGCGCACTGGCTGCGCACCTCGAGCGTGTTCACGATGGTGCGCGGCATCGTCGGCGGCACCAACCTGCGCGCCTTCTCCGGCATCCTGGCCGATCCGCCGCTGGCCGACGGCGCCGTGCGGCAGGTGCTCAAGGGCGATGCGTCGGCCGAGATCCCGAAGGTCGTCGCCGAGGCCCGGCAGGTGCTGGAAAACATCAACGCCATGACGAGCCAGGACGCGGCGCTGCGTGCCACGCTGGCCGGCGTGCAAGAGGTCGCGGACCGGCTGAAGGGGCCGCAAGGCGCGCTGCACGTGCTGTTCGGAAACACGGCCGATGCCCGCAAGCTGGTGACGGCGCTCGATCGCACCAACACGCTGCTGGCCCGCATGGACCAGCTCGCGGCGCGGGTCGACGGCCTGGCCGGCAAGGCCGACACTCAGGTGTTCGGCCAGGATGGCCTGGTGCGCGACGCGCGCTCCACCATGCGCCAGCTCGATGGCCTGCTGGCTGACACGCGCGCCAGCCTGAAGAAAGTCGACGCCGTGCTGATGGAAGTGCAGGGCGTGGGCGCCAATGTGAAAGCCGCGACCGCCGACCTCGGGCCGCTGCGCGCGGACGTAGAGGCCAACCTGCGCAAGATCGAGGGCCTAATCAGCGAGATCAACCGCAAATGGCCGTTCGCGCGCGACACGGAGATCAAGCTGCCATGAACCGCGTCGCACCCTTGCTGCTGGCGCTGCTGCTGGCCGGCTGTGGCAGCAAGCCCAAGGCGCCGGAGTGGCAGCTGGAAGCGCACGGTTCGCTGGAGCGCTACGTCAAGGCCTTCATGGCGTCCGACACGCGTGTCGAGGGGGCCGAATTCGTCCGCGCCCGGGAGCAGCTCGCGCGCACGGCGGACGCGGGCCTGGTGGCGCGCGCCGAACTCACGCGCTGTGCGCTGCGGGTGGCGAGCCTGGTGTTCGAACCCTGCGTCGGGTTCGAGGCACTGCGCGTCGATGCGCCTCCGGCCGAGCTCGCCTATGCGGACTACCTGGCCGGCCGGGCCCTGCCGAGGGACGCGGCGCTGCTGCCGCCCGCGCATCGCGCCGTGGCCGCGGCCAGCGCCGATGCGGCTGCCGTCAAGGCGATCGACGATCCGCTAGCGCGATTGGTGGCGGCGGGCGTGCTGTTCGAGACCGGGCGCGCCAGCCCGGACGTGCTGCAGCTCGCTGTCGACACAGCGTCGGCGCAAGGCTGGCGCCGGCCGCTGCTGGCGTGGCTGGGTGCGCAGGCGCGGCGTGCCGAGCTGGCCGGCGCGCAGCAGGAGGCCGAGCGCCTGCGGCGCCGGATGGAGCTGCTGCTGGGTCAGCCGAAATAGCCGGGCCGGGCCGCAGGCAATAATCGGCCTTTGCCTTCCAGGAGATGCTTGTGCGATTCTTCCTTTGCGCCGCGGCGCTGTCCCTCGTTGCCTGTGCCGCGCCGGCCCAGGGCCCCGTCACCACCAAGAGCGGCATGGTTTACCAGTCGATCAAGGAAGGCAGCGGGGCTTCGCCCGCCGCCACGGACACGGTGAAGGTCCACTACCGCGGCACGCTGAAGGACGGCAAGGAGTTCGACAGCTCCTACAAGCGCGGCGAGGCCACCGAATTCCCTCTCAATCGCGTGATTCCCTGCTGGACCGAAGGCGTCCAGTTGATGAAGCCGGGCGGCAAGGCGCGCCTGACCTGCCCGCCTTCAATCGCGTATGGTTCGCGCGGTGCCGGCGGCGTGATTCCGCCCGACGCGACGCTGACATTCGAGATTGAACTGGTTTCGGTCCGGCGCTAAGGCGAGTCCCGGCGCTGCGCCGCGGGTCCGGAAGGTGATCGCGTAGGCCCGCTTTTTGCCGGCGCCAATGAAAAAGCCCGGCACCGAAAGGTGCCGGGCTTGAGAAGCGGAAATCCGCTTAGGGCTTGCTGGCCGTCGGAAAAGGCCAGGCAGCTTGCGGGTTCAGAGTGGTCTGAGCCGCAGGCGCAGCCGGGGCAGCAGGAGCTGCCTTGACTACGGCCTTTACCGCCGGCTTCGCCGCTGCTTTGGCCATCGGCCTTGCCGCAGGCTTGGGGGCAGCAGGCTTTTTCGCTGCTTTCTTGGCAGCGGGCTTTTTCGCTGCCTTCTTCGCGGCCGGGCGCTTTTTCGCGGCCGGCTTCCGGGCCGCGGCCTTCTTCGCCGTGGTCTTTTTCGCCGTCGACTTCTTCGCAGCTGCCTTCTTCGCCGGAGCCTTCTTGGCTGCAGTCTTCTTCGCAGCTGCCTTCTTCGCCGGAGCCTTTTTGGCAGCCGATTTCTTGGCTGCCGGACGCTTCGCCGCGGCCTTCTTCGCCGGTGCCTTCTTCGCGGCTACCTTTTTCGCAGG
>JACMQP010000447.1 GCA_014376915.1 Ramlibacter sp. | reverse complement strand
GGTGCTGCTGCGCCAGTGCGAATCGGCCGCCATCGCGCATTCGGCGGCGGCGGCCCGCTCGGTGGCGTATTCGTACGCCGACCTCCGGCCGCACGTCGTCAGCCTCGGCAACGACGGCGCGCTGCGCCCGGGCGGCGACTACGGCACCACGGCCGCCGAACTGCGCGAGATCTTCGAGGTCGACATGCCGCGGGCCATGGCCGGCTGGCCCGAGAAGCACGTGCTGCTCTATGCCCATGGCGGGTTGGTCGACGAGCGCAGCGCAATCCAGCGGCTGGCGGACTACCGCAGCGTCATGCTCGAAGCCCACGTCTATCCGCTGGGCTTCGTCTGGCACAGCGACTACTGGTCGACCCTCACCAACATCCTGCAGGACGCGATGCGCCGGCGCCGGCCCGAGGGTGCGCTCGGCGCGGCCAGCGACTTCCTGCTGGACCGGCTGGACGACACGCTGGAGATCCTGGCGTGCACGCTCACCGGCAAGGCATCCTGGGACGAACTGAAGGAAAACGCGCTGGCGGCGGGCAGCACTCCGCAAGGCGGCGCGCGCATGGCGCTGGACCTGCTGGCGACGTTGGCCACGCAGATGGACATCAAGCTGCACGTCGTGAGCCACAGCGCCGGAGCCATTTTCCAGGCCCCGCTGGTGCGCTTGCTGACGGCGCCGCGCAAGACCATCGCGTCCGGCTACCTCAAGGGCGAAACCGGTTACGGCCTGCAAGTGGAAACCTGCACGCTGTGGGCCCCAGCCGTGACCACCGAGTTGTTCAAGCAGGCCTACCTGCCGGCGCTGACGGCTGGCGGCATCGGCCGCTTCGCGCTGTTCGCGCTCAGCGACAAGGCGGAGCAGGACGACAATTGCGCGCGCATCTACAACAAGAGCCTGCTGTACCTGGTGTCGCGCGCGTTCGAGGACAGCGCCTTCGGCGAAGGCACCCCGCTGCTCGGGATGGAGAAATGGCTGGCGCGGGATCCGGAGCTGTCGCAGCTGTTCACCAGCGGCAAGGCCGACCTGGTGTTCTCGCCCAACAGCAACCCCGAGGGCTCGCCCACCGCCTCACGCTCGACCCGCCACAACGACTTCGACGACGACGGCGCCACGCTCAAGGCCACGCTGGCCCGCATCACCGGCGCGCCGGCTCCCGCTGCGACCGAGTTCCAGTTCCATCATTCGAGCTCGTCGCTGCGCGCCCGGCGCGAGGCGATCGACCGCAGCGCGAGGGACGTGGCGACGTGATGTCGCCGGTCACGGCAGCCCCTCTACCGCCCACCGCAGCGCGCCAGCGGCTGCAAGCCGTCGCAACCCGCCAGCGCAAGGATTGCGACGAGCAGGGCGGAGCAAAGCTGGCGGGCGGCCATCGCGGCTACTTCCAGGCTGCGCGGGCCCGGTCGCGCACCTGCAGCAATGGCGTGGCGGGCTTGCCAGCGTTCGCCCCGCCGGGTCCGGGTGCTGCCGGCCACGTCACCTGCTCGAACTTCTCCACCATCGCTTCGCCGATAAAGCGCGTGCGGCCGGCATACACATGGCGGTCGCCGCCGGAGCCTTGCTGCGTCACATAGAAGCGGTGCGGTACGACCAGGTGCAGCTGCTCCTTCGCGCGCGTCATCGCCACGTACAGCAGCCGCCGCTCTTCTTCCAGTTCTTCCTGCGTGCCGGTTGCCATGTCGCTGGGGATGCAACCATCGACCACGTTCAGCACGTGCACGGCCTTCCACTCCTGGCCCTTGGCGCTGTGGATGGTGGAGAGAATCAGGTAGTCCTCGTCCAGGTGCGGAACGCCGGCCTGGTCGCTGGTGGCCTGCGGCGGATCGAGCGTCAGCTCGGTGAGGAAGCGTTCCCGGTTGGCGTAGCCGGCGGCCAGCCGCACCAGCTGTTCGACGTCGAGCTTTCGCACGTGCGCGTCGTCGTGGATGCGTTCGAGCTGCGGCAAGTACCAGGCCTTGGCCAGTTCGAGATCCGCCGGCCAGGCCAGCTGTGGGTCGCGCAGCTGCGCGTACAGCGCCACGAACCGCGCCCACTCCTCGTGCGCCTGCGTTTGCGGCTCGAAGGCCCGCAGCGCTTCCGTCGGTTCGGCGGCCTCGCCCATCGCATCGAGCAGCCGCGTCGCCGTCGCCGGCCCGATGCCGGGCATCAGCTGCGTGACGCGAAAGCCCGCCATCCGGCCACGCGGATTCTGCGCGAACCGCAGCACGGCCAGGACGTCCTTGACGTGTGCGGCTTCGAGGAATTTCAGGCCGCCGAATTTGACGAACGGGATGTTGCGCCGCGCCAGTTCCAGCTCCAGCGCGGCGCTGTGGTTGCTGGCGCGAAACAGCACCGCCTGCGCGGTGAGCTTGGTGCCGGCTTCCCGCTGCTGCAGCACCTGGCCCGCGACCCAGCGGGCCTGTTCCGCTTCATCCGGCACCAGAACCAGCTGGGCCTTCTGGCTGCCCGGCTTGTCGGTCCAGAGGGTCTTGGCGTGCCGCTCCCTGGCCTGCGCGATCACGGCGTTGCTGGCCTCCAGGATCGCCATCGTGCTGCGGTAGTTGCGCTCCAGGGTGACGATGCGCGCCGGCTGCGTGAACTGGTGCGGAAAGTCCAGGATGTTGCGCACCGTGGCGCCGCGGAACGCGTAGATGCTCTGCGCGTCGTCGCCGACCACCGTCACGCCCTGCCCACTCGGCTTCATCGCCAGCAGGATCTCCGCTTGCAGCTTGTTGGTGTCCTGGTACTCGTCCACCATCACATGATCGAAACGCTCGCCCACTTCCTGCGCCAGCGACGGCTCCGCCACCATCTCGGCCCAGAACAGCAGCAGGTCGTCGTAGTCCAGCACGTTTTGCTGTTGCTTGGACTCGACGTACGCTCCGAACAGCGTCTTCAGTTCGCCCTCCCACTGCGTGCACCAGGGATAGATGTCCTGCAGCACCTGGCCCAGCGGCTCGCGGGTGTTGAGCACGCGCGAGTAGATGCCCAGGCACGTGCCCTTGAGCGGGAAGCGGCTTTTGGTCGACGAGAAGCCGATCTCATGCCGCACCAGGCCGATCAAATCCTCGGCATCGCCGCGGTCGTGGATGGTGAAGTTCTCGTCCAGGCCGATGCGCCCGGCGTATTCGCGCAGCAGCCGCGCGCCGATGCTGTGGAAGGTGCCGCTCCACGGCAGGCTGGGGACGTTCTGGTGTTGCGGCAGTCCCAGCGCTTTCTGCAGCACGCCGCCCACCCGGCGCTCCATCTCCTGCGCCGCGCGCCGGCTGAACGTGAGCAGCAGCATGCGCTGCGGATCGGCGCCATGGCGGATCAGGTTGGCGACGCGGTGCGCCAGGGTATTGGTCTTGCCGGAGCCCGCGCCCGCGATCACCAGCAGCGGCCGCGTGTCGCCGGCGGCTTCGCCGGTGCCGTGCTGCACTGCCTCCAGTTGCGCTTCATTCAGTTCATCCATTGCCTGTATATTAATACAGTGACCAACATCGCCATCGGCACCGCGTCCTGGACCGACAAGACCCTGCTCGCCTGCGGGCGCTTCTATCCGAAGGAAACGAACACGGCGGAAGCGCGGCTGCGCTACTACGCGACCCAGTTCCCGGTGGTGGAAGTCGACTCCAGCTACTACGGCATGCCCACGCCTGCCAACGCGCAGCTGTGGGCGCAACGTACGCCCGAGGGCTTCATCTTCAACGTCAAGGCGTTCCGGCTGTTCACGGGCCATCAAACGTCGCCGCTCGTCCTGCACAAGGATTTGCAGCAGGCCCTCGGGCCCGATGCGCCCACGGTGCTTTACTACAAGGACACGCCGGTCGAGATCCGCGACGAGCTGTGGCGCCGCTTCGTCGATGCGCTGGCGCCGTTGCGTGCCGCGGGCAAACTGGGGGCGGTGCACTTCCAGTTCGCGCCGTGGCTGCTGCGCAACCGCGAAGGCATCGCGCACGTCGAACACTGCGTGGAAAAGATGGCCGATCACGTGCTGGCGTCCGAATTCCGCAACCGGAGCTGGTTCGATGGCGCCAACGCTGACAAGACGGTGGAGTTCGAGCGCCGGTTGAATCTGGTCCACACGATCGTCGACGGCCCGCAGGGCTTCGCCAACTGTGTGCCCTGCGTCTGGGAAGTGACCAACCCGCAGCTGGCGATCGTGCGGCTGCACGGTCGCAACCGCGACACCTGGAACCAGAAGGGCCTCGCCGCCTCGTCCAGCCGCTTCGACTACTGGTATTCGAAGGACGAACTGGCGGCGCTGGTGCCGGAAGTCAAAGCCATCGCCGACAAGGCCACCAAGGTGCAGGTCTTGTTCAACACCAACATGGAAGACCAGGGCCAGGTCAACGCCCGACTGATGGCCCAGCTGCTGGCGTAAACCGGGCGTAAAACTCCGTTCCGTCCGCTGGGGGCGGCGCCCGGGCGCTAGACTGCGTAGATGAAAGCACTCAACACCACAGCCGTCGTCCTGATGGCGGCCTTTGCCGCGAACGGCGCGTTCGCGCAAATCAAGCCTTCCACCCGCACCCAGACGCCCGCAGCCGCGGCCAGGCCAGCGCCCGCGGCTTCCGCCGCGCCCGCAGCCGCCGAAGCCACTCCCGAAGCGAAGGAAAAAGCCGCTGCTGCCACGCTCGCCGCGTCGGGCTGGCTGGTGCTGCTGGACCGTCGCGACTGGGGCGTGGCCTGGGAAACTTCAGCCTCGCTGTTCCGCAGCACGGTACCGCTGCCCGCGTGGATGGACGGCATCCCGAAAGCCCGCGACATGGGCGACTTCGTCGAGCGCGAACCCGACGAAGCCGTTTACAAGACCACGCTCGAAGGCCGGCCGAACGGCGACTACGTCACGATTTTCTACAGCAGCAAGTTCAGCAAAAAAGACGACGTGGTGGAGATCGTCACCACGGTTCGCGAAGCCGACGGCAAGTGGCGCGTTATCGGCTATCAGACGCGCTGAGCCGGTCCACGGTGGCGGCCACCGGCTGCACGCCGGGAACGGCCGTCGTGGCCAGCCGCTTGACGGCGTGGTTCGCCTTGGACTGCTGCGCCTCCCCAAGCCCGGACCGCTCCGCCATGGTCTGGTGGAAACGCGTGGTCGCCAGGGTCTTCACGATCCAGGCATTGATCTGCGGGTCGCGGATGGAAGTGCTGGCCTTCTCGTAGTCGCGCGCGACCGCGGCCTGCCCCATCCCGATCTGCTGCATGTAGGCCGCATCGAAGCGGCTGCCGCCCAGCTTGTTCAGCTTGGTCAGCACCTTGCGCTGTTCGTTGCTGATCATCGGCAGCGCCATGCCGCGCGTGCTCAGAAGGTGCGCCAGCTCGAGCCCGGCGGTGTTGTGGTGGTTGATCAGCGCTGCCGCCAGGGTCCGCACGGCTGTGTTGCCTGACTTGGCGAAAGCCAGCCTCGACCCATCCAGCTCGAACCGGCTCTGGGCCGCCGCATTGCGCAGGAACAGGCGCTCTTCGCGCGCATCGGCCGTCATCCGGGTGGCGCCGCTCGCTGCCGCCGCTGCATACGCAGGACGGGGCGCGGCTCGCGGCACCCCCACCGCGATCGACGGTGGCGCGGAAGAATAAATGCCCGGCGGCGCCGTCATCGGCTCGACTGGGCCGTACTCAACCTGCGACCAGGCGGGCAGGCCCAGTGCGACCAGGACCGTGGAAAGAGCGCGCGGACTGCTTCTCATCGTCGACGACCCCTTGTGACGGCCGCCGTTGCAGCCTCAAATAAATCTAGTCGGCAGATGCCTCTGACGCTGTCAGCACCCATCTGACAGGCTTGTAGGACTGCGCTTCCAGTCGCCATGTCCCGCTACCGCGCCTGGGCATGGGTCAGGCTGCTCACCAGCATGACCAGGCCGATGCCAACCAGCAGCCAGAAGATCTGGGCCAGCGTTTCGCGCGCAGACAGCCGCTTCTGCAGCTGCGGGATCAGGTCGGCCAGCGCGACGTAGATGAAGCTGCTGCTGGCCACGACCAGGAAGTACGGCAGGTAGTCGTGCAGGCGGTCCACCAGCCACCAGCCTGTGACGCCGCCAAGCGTGGTGATGGCGCCGGCCAGCGACACCTTGATCACAGCCGCGCTGCCGTTGCGGCTGGTCTGCCGCAGCACCATGAGGTCACCGATGTGGTGCGGCACCTCGTGCGCCAGCACCGCCAGCGCCGCCACGACGCCCAGGCGCATGTCCGCGACGAACGCCGACGCGATGAGAATGCCGTCGCCGAAGCAATGCACGCTGTCGCCGGCCAGCACCGCCCAGCCGCCGGCACGCGGCTCGCGATGGTGTTGGGCGTGGTCATCGCCATGCGCGTGGCCGTGCCCAGGCAGCGATTGATGGTGGTGCTCGTGGCCGTGGTGCCAGAGTTCGGCCTTGTCGAGCAGGAAGAAAAACACCAGTCCCACCAGCAAAGTCGCGAACAGTGCCTTGGCGCCGGCCTGGCTTTCGAACGCCTCGGGCAGCAGGTGCATGAACGACGTCGCCATCAGGGCGCCTGCAGCCAGGCTCAAAAGGTGCTGGGCATCGACCCGGCTGCGGCCGCCAGCCGCTCCCGCCGTCAGGCCGACGCTCATGAGGCCGGCGGCGAGCCAGACGCTGCCGATGCCGGCGGCCAGAGTCGCGATCAGGATTGCTATCAATGTCATCTGGATCAATCTTAGCAACCGT
>JACMQP010000446.1 GCA_014376915.1 Ramlibacter sp. | reverse complement strand
CATGCAGTAGTTCAGCGCATGCAGGAACCGGCGCTCGGAGATCCAGCGTTTCTGCTCCACCAGTTCGCGGTGCATGACCGCAATCTGCCCCGCCGGCCCGCCGAAGCTGATGAAGCCGAGCCGGAGCCAGAACTTCAGCGCTTCGTGAAACGGGACCGGCGAAGGCGCGTCAGCGGCCGCGCCCGCCATCGTCACTGTGCGGCTCCGGCCATGGCGGCCGGCTTCCAGCCCTGGCTTTGGCCCCGCGCGCCCTGGCACCACGCATACAAGGCGGCATCCAACGGCAGGGCGGCAGCCAGCATCGTGTGGTCGCCGGCATGCAGGCGCAATAGACGCAGCGACATTGCCAGCAGGCCGGCCGACTGCGGATCGAGGAAGCGAAGTACCAGCCAGGGGCAGGCGATGCGGTCGATCGTCGGGCGTTCGCGCGTGGTCCGGCGCGAAGGCCGCTGGAACCGGCCGATGGAAAGAGTGTGAAGTGCGGTGTCCATGAATCACTCCAAGCTCGAGTTGCCAGCGCTTGGACGGGACACCGTCGCAGGAACGTCAGAAGGCTGGAATTTTGCCCTCGCAATCCTACCGCAACCGCGTTAGCGTGGCACGCTTTCGCCACTGTCGGCGCCGCGCAGGAAATCGAAATCGCAGCCCTGGTCGGCCTGGGTGACGGTGGTCAGGAACAGCTTGCGATAGCCGCGCACCGCCGGGTCGACGATGGCGACCGGCGCAGCAGCGGCGCGGGTCGCCAGCTCCTCGTCACTGACCAGCAGCGACAGGGTGCGGGCCGCCACGCTCAGCCGGATCCGGTCGCCGGTGCGGACCAATCCCAGCGGCCCGCCCTTGGCGGTCTCGGGCGTCACGTGGACCACGATGGTCCCGCCGGCAGTGCCGCTGATGCGGCCGTCCGAAATTCGCACCATGTCCTTGACGCCGAGCCGGCCCAGCTTCTTGGGGATCGGGATGTAGCCGGCCTCGGGCATGCCGGGCGCGCCGACTGGCCCGATCTGCTTGAGAACCAGGATGTCGTCCGCGGCGACGTCCAGCGCTTCGTCGTCGACGCGCGCCGCGAGATCGGCCAGGTTCTCGAACACCACGGCCCGGCCTTCGTGTTCCATCAGCCGTGCGGAGGCGGCCGACTGCTTGATGATGGCGCCACCGGGCGCGATGTTGCCGCGCAGCACGGCGATTCCGCCTTCGCGATAAATCGGGTTGGCCATGGGCCGGACGACGGCCTGCTCGAACCCGATGCCGGCGGCGTCGATCTCCTCTCCCAGCGTGCGGCCGGTCACGGTGAGCGCATCCAGGTGCAGCAACGGCCGCAGCTCGCGCAGGACGGTCACCAGGCCGCCGGCGTGGTGGAAGTCCTCCATGTAGTGCTGGCCCGAAGGCTTGAGATCGACCAGCACCGGTGTCTTCCGGCTCATGGCATCGAGCCGGTCCAGGTCGATCGCGATCCCGAGACGGCCCGCGATCGCCGTGAGGTGGATGATCGCGTTGGTCGAGCCGCCGATCGCCAGCAGCACCCGCAATGCGTTCTCGATCGATTTCGCAGTGACGATCCGGTCGGGTGTCAGGCGCTGCTCGATCATCTTCATCGCCTGGGCGCCGCTGCGCTCGGCGATGCGGATGCGGTCGGCCGTCACCGCTGGCGGCGAAGCGCTGCCGGGCAGCGCCATGCCCAGCGCTTCGGCAATGCAGGCCATCGTGCTGGCCGTGCCCATCACCGAGCAGGTGCCGACGCTG